>NZ_JBFAET010000148.1:0-22425 GCF_040642095.1 Streptomyces sp. NPDC020362 | reverse complement strand
AGCTCAACAAGCTGCGCGACGGCCTCGGCTCGCTGGCGACCGCCCAGTACCGCTCCGGTGGCATAGATTCCTCGGTCCAGCTCTTCCTGTCCTCCGACCCGGACGACTTCCTCGACAAGGCCTCCACGCTCGACCAGTTGAGCAGCCAGCAGGTCGAGGCCCTGAAGAAGATCCAGGACAAACAGCGCGAACTCGCCCAGGAGCGCGCCGAGGCCACCGAGAAGCTCAAGGACCTCGCCTCCACCCGTACGGAACTGGGCAACAAGAAGCAGGAAGTCCAGGGCAAGCTCGCCGAGGCGCAGAAGCTCCTCAACACCCTGACCGCCAAGGAGAAGGCGGCCCTCGCCGCCGAGCAGCAGCGCGCCGACCGCTCCTCCACCGAGCGCGTCGACATAGGCCACAGCGCCCCTGCCTCCGGCCGGGCCGGCGCGGCCTTCTCCGCCGCCCAGAGCCAGATAGGCAAGCCCTACGTCTACGGCGCCACCGGCCCCTCCTCCTTCGACTGCTCGGGCCTGACCTCCTGGGCCTACGCCCAGGCCGGCGTCTCCATACCGCGCACCTCCGAGGCCCAGGCGACCATCGGCACCCGGATCAGCTCCGTCAACGACCTGCAGGTCGGCGACCTGGTCTTCTTCTACGGCGACATCCACCACGTCGGCCTCTACGCCGGCAACGGCCAGGTGCTGCACGCCCCGCACACCGGTGCCGTGGTCCGCTACGAGGCGATGAGCGACATGCCCTTCCAGTTCGGTGTCCGGGTCTGACCCGTCCCTTCGTCAGGACGGGGTGACGTCCGAACGGGCGAATCCCCTGAACCGGAACTGACTCCACGCCCCGCCCATGACCTGCGTCAGCGGCGGGGCGTCCCGTTTTGTGCAGCCGCCCAGGTGTTTCGCCGCGGCCCTGTCGCACGGCTACTGTCTGGCGCGTTTCCCCGGCGTAGGGGCCTCCCCGTCCCCGGCGCTGGGGAAGCCTTCTCTTGTCCGCCAGCAGAAGGACTGCCGTGGGGTCCCATCGCCGCCTTGCACCGTCCGGGTTCGACCGGGGCGCCGGTGCCGCCCTGTGCGCCCTCGCCGCCGCGGCCGCCGCGCTCGGTGCCGTACCCGCACAAGCAGCGCCGCACGGCGGCACCCGTGCCGAGGTGGACCGCCTGTACACGGAGGCCGAGAAGGCGACCCAGGCCTACGACAAGGCCGAGGAGCGGGCCGGCACGCTGCGCCGCGAGGTCAGGGACGCCCAGGACCACATCGCCCGGCAGCAGCAGCGCATCAACACCCTGCGCGAGCAGCTCGGTTCGCTGGCCGGTGCCCAGTACCGCTCCGGCGGCATCGACCCGGCCGTCGCCCTGCTCTTCTCCGACAACCCCGACGACTACCTCGACAAGGCGGCCACCCTCGACCGCATCGGTGCCCAGCAGGCGGACCGGCTGCGCGAACTGCGCTCCGTGATGCGGGAACTCTCCCAGGAGCGCGCCGCGGCCGCCGGGAAGCTCGCCGCCCTGGAGCAGAGCCGCAAGGCGGTCGCCGCGCACAAGCGGACCGTCGAGCAGAAGCTCGCCAAGGCCCGGCGGCTGCTCAACTCCCTGCCCGCGACCGAGCGCGCGGCCTACGACCGGGCCTCCCGTTCCGCCCGCGCCGACCTGCCCGGCGTGCCCGATCTGGCCGGCGGTGCCGTCGACCCCGACTCCCGCGCCTCGGCCGCCGTCGCCGCCGCCCTCTCCGCCCTCGGCCGCCCCTACGTGTGGGGTGCCAACGGTCCCTCCGGTTTCGACTGCTCGGGCCTGATGCAGTGGTCGTACGGGCGGGCCGGGGTCCATCTGCCGCGCACCTCGCAGGAGCAGCGGTACGCCGGCCGGCAGGTCCCGCTCTCCCAGGCGCGCCCCGGCGACCTGGTCGTCTACCGCTCCGACGCCAGTCATGTGGGGATGTACGTCGGCAACGGCCAGGTCGTCCACGCGCCCTACCCGGGAGCACCGGTGCGCTACGACCCGGTCGGGATGATGCCGATCGCGTCCATCACCCGGCCCTGACGGCCCGCTGCGCACCGTACGATCGGGAAATGGCTGATCGCAGACGGAGGCGGGGGGTGTGGCGCACCGCGGCGGCGGGACTCTGTCTGCTGCTCGTACCACCCCTGTCCGGATGCGGCGGGCCGACGGCGGCCGACACCGCGCGGGCCCAGGTGCAGCAGGTGCTCGACCGGCGGTCGGCGGCCCTGCTCGGCCACGACGAGACGGCCTACGGTGCGACGGGCACCCGGAGCGAGTACGCCCGGCTGCGCGCGCTCCCGCTGACCTCCTGGACCTACCGGGTGACCGGCCTGCACGGCGGCGGCCCGGGCGCCACCGCCGACGCCGAGCTGCGCTACCGGGTCGCCGGCTACGACCGGGCCCCGGTCAGCGCCCGTCGCACCCTCGCCCTCGGCCGCACCGCGGACGGCCACTGGTACGTCACCGCCGACAGGCCCGCGCACAAGGCCGGGCAGCAGTTGTGGGACCAGGGTGCGGTGACGGCGGTCAGGGGCGCGCACAGCCTGGTCCTGGGGACCGGCCGGAGCGCGGGCGACCTGCGCGGCTACGCCCGGCTCGCCGACCGCGCCGTCCCGGCCGTCTCCCGCGCCTGGGGCACGGAGTGGACACGGCGGGTCGTCGTCCTCGTCCCGCGCACGCTGGAGGGCATGGCGGGCCTGCTCGGCTCGCCCGCCGCCGACTACCGGGGCATCGCCGCGGTCACCACCGGCGAGGCGGGTGGAGCGGGCGCGGCGCCGGCGGACCGGGTGGTCGTCAACCCGGAGGCCTATGCCCTGCTCGGCGCTGTCGGCAAGCAGGTCGTGCTCACCCACGAGACCACCCATGTGGCCACCAGGGCGCACACCACCGCCGCCACCCCGCTGTGGCTCTCCGAGGGCTACGCCGACTGGATCGGCTACCTCGGCACCGGCCGCACACCTCCCGAGGCCGCGCCGGAACTCGCCCGGGCCGTCCGGGACGGCCGGGTGCCCTCGGTCCTCCCCGCCGACGGCGACTTCCGCTTCAGCAGCGCCCCGGCCGGGCTCGCACAGGCCTACGAGGGCGGCTGGCTGGCCTGCCGGATGATCGCCGGCCACTGGGGAACGGCCCGGCTCGACGCCTTCTACCGGGCCGTCGGCGCCCACGCGAAGCGGGCGGGCGCCGTCGAGGACGCGCTGCAGAAGGTGCTCGGGACCACGCCCGGGGCGTTCACCGCGCGCTGGCGCGCCTACCTGCGCGCTCAGCTCGGCTGACCGAGCACCTCGATGGCCTCCCGCAGCCACTCCCGCTCCGCCGCGCCGGTGGCCCGGGCGACCCGCAGCATGCCCTGCCGGAAGAGGTCCCCGGTCTCCTCCGCGCGCACCGGTTCGCCGTCCCGGTAGAAGAAGCTCGACGGGGTCTGGAGGAAGTCGAGGCGTCGACGGAGCACCGCTGCCTGCTCGTCCGGGTCGGGCAGGTGGTGCAGGAAGGCCAGGACCGTGTTGAAGCGGACGTGGTCGGTGATCTCCACCTGTTTGGGGCGGCGCAGCCGCTCCAGCAGATCCGCGCGGCCCGGCCCGGTGAGGGACAGCACCCGGCGCTGGGCGGCGCTCGCGCCGTCCTCGGTGCGCTGGTCGAGCTTGCCCGCGGCGACGAGCCGGTTGATGGCCGGGTAGAGCGCGCCGTCGCTGACCGGGCGGACATGGCCGCTCAGCGCGGTGATGCGCTCCTTCAGCTCGTAGCCGTGCAGGGGCTCCTCGGCGAGGAACCCCAGGATCGACAGCTCCAGCACGCGAACTCCTCCTTGCAGCGGGACCGACAGCCATGCTACCTCTTTTCGAGCTACCTCGTTTCGATGTAGCTCGAAAAGAGGGGGACTTCGATGAACGCTCACCGCACCCGGCTGCTCTCGCTCGCCCACCCCGTCTACCTCTCGCTCCTCGCCTCGGTCGCGTCCGGAATCATCAACACCGTCTGGGTCTCCCGGCTCGGCGGCGCCGCCGTGGCCGCCGTGGCCGTCGCCACCAGCACCGAGAACGTGCTGCTCGGCCTCGCGCTGCTCTTCGCCTCCGGTACGACCGTGCTGGTCGCGCACGCCCGGGGAGCACGCGCCCCCGGCGCCGTGCGGGCCGCGGTGCGCGCGGGCACGGTGCTGTGCGGGCTGGTCACGCCGGTGGTCGTGGCGGGTGGGCTGCTGCTGCGCGAGCCGCTGGCCCGACTGGTCCTCGGTGACGGCCCCACGGCCCTGCACCTGGCGACGGCCTACTTCGCGATCTCCCTGCCGGGCATGACCGTCTTCTTCGCCCAGCAGCTCGTCGACGGCATTCTCAAGGGCACCGGCGACACCCGCACCCCGATGCGGCTCGCCCTGCTGGCCAACGGGCTGATCCTGCTCTGCGACCCGGTCCTGATCCACCTCTACGGCGTGCAGGGGGCCGCCGCCTCCACCGTGCTGTGCCGATGCGTGGCGCTGGTGGCGGGCCTGCGCGCCCTCGGCCGCAACGCCCTGCTGCGCACGGCCGCGCGATCCCGCCCCGCCGAGCCGATGCCCGCCGCCCTGCGCCGCACCCTCACCACCGGCCTGCCCATGTCCGCCGACTTCACCGTGCGCCAGGGCGGGGCGCTGATGCTGGTGGCGATCGTGGCGCGGCTCGGCGTCCCGGCGGTGGCCGCCTACGCGATCGCCTACAAGGTCCTGTACGTCGCCACGATGTCCTTCTACGCGGTACGGCAGGCCGCGGCGATCCACACCGCGCACACCCGGGGCGCGGGCAAGGACGCGCGCCGGGACATCGGCAGGCAGGCGATGCTCGTGTCCCTGGCCGCCGGCCTGAGCGCCGCGGTGCTGTTCGCCGCCACGGCCCCCTGGATCATGGCCGCCTTCGGCGCCGGACCCGACGCCGCCCGCCTGGGCGTGCTGTTCCTGCGCTGCATCGGCCCCTACCTGCTGCTGATGTCCTGCTGCATCGCGCTCGGCGGGGTCTTCGAGGGCAGCGGCGGAGCACCGGCACTGCTCCGGGTCACCCTGCTCGGCACCGCCGTCCAGCTCGCCCTGGCCCGCGCTCTGTCAGGGCTCGGCCTGCCCGGCATCTGCCTGGCGATGGCGCTCGCCATGGCCGTGCAGTGCGGGGCCGTGGCGGTGCTGCTGCGGCGGGCGGGGTGTCAGGAGGCGGAGGTCTCCTTCGTGCGCGCCGCCTGAGCGGGCAGCGGGCGCACGGTGGCCACCGGGACCGTGGACCGCCACAGCCTCCGGGCCGCCATGAGCGCGGCGGCGACCAGCAGACCGTTGCGGAGCAGCAGCAGCGTGACGCCGTAGGTGTCGCTCGCGACCACGTGCGCGAAGCCGCCCGGGAACTCCATGACCGTCAGCAGGGTCGCGACGAGGACCAGCACGGCGGGGATGCCCATCCGGCTGGCCCGGAAGCACACGCAGACGGCGGCCAGGCCGATCAGCCACACCAGGTACTGGGGGCTGATCACCCGGCTGGTGACCGTGAACAGCAGCACCGCCGCGAAGGCCGCGTCCGCGACCGTGTGCGGCGCGATGCGGGCCGCCCGCACCCGCCACAGCACCAGCCAGCCGAAGGCCGCCCCGGTCAGCGCCATCGCCGCAGTGCTGACCAGCCCGACGTACGGGCCGAGGAATTCGATCGACCCGTAGTTCAGCAGCACCGCGCCGTGCCAGCCGTAGTGCCGGGCCACATGGAAGACCAGGGCGCCCAGCGACTCCACCTCGGTGCCCCGCTCCCGCTGGAAGGTGAGGAAGGCGAACGCACCGGGCATGGTCACCGCGAACAGCGCGGCGATCGCGCTCGCGGTCACCGCGGCCGAGCCCCATGCCCGCCGCGCGGCGCCCGCCAGGAGCAGCGCCGGCCACACCTTCAGCAGCGCCCCGAAGGCCGCCAGCGCGCCCAGGACGCGGGGGCGCCGGGCGCCCGCGAGCAGGGCCGCCACCGCCACCGCGGTCACCATCAGGTCGTAGCGGGCGTACGCCGTCGGGCCGAGCAGCGGCACGCCCGCGACCCAGGTCCAGGCCCCGCGCAGCGATCGGCCGGGCCGCCCGCCCGTGTACAGCAGCAGGGACACCACGGCCAGGTCGGCCAGGCACGTCAGCACGAAGAAGGCGTGGGAGTAGCTCAGGAAGGGCAGGGCGGCGGGGGAGAGGATCGCGACGGCGGCGGCGGGCGGGTACTGCCAGGTCACGTCGCTCAGCGGAAACGTTCCCTGGCGCAGTACGTCGTACCAGCCCTGGTAGGTCACCGACACGTCGCCGGTGACGTCCACGCCGGGGAAGGCGAGCACGTGGAAGACGAGGAGCAGCAGCACCAGCCGGGTGACGCACCAGGACGCAAGGAGGAGCGCCGGCTTCCCGTTCGTCCTGTACACCCGCGCCCCTGTCCGTCCGGCTGCCCTGGCTCCGGGATCCATGATCCCCCGTGGTCCGTCCTGGTGCCGTGGAATACGGCCTCGGCCGCCCGCCCGCTCACCACAGTCTCTGAGCCGGGAAGCACCGCCGAGGCTACCGTTGTGGCGCTCTGCCGGCCGAGTCGGGTGGGCGGGTGGACGACGGCCGGGCCCGGTAGGGTCGGCGGCGATGCACAAGACGCTGATCGTGACCAACGACTTCCCGCCCCGGCCGGGCGGCATCCAGGCCTTCCTGCACAACATGGCCCTCCGGCTGGACCCCGGGCAGCTGGTCGTGTACGCCTCCACCTGGAAGCGCAGCCGGGAGGGCATCGAGGCCACGGCGGCCTTCGACGCCGAGCAGCCCTTCACCGTCGTACGCGACCGCACGACCATGCTGCTGCCCACGCCGGGTGCGACCCGGCGGGCGGTCGGGCTGCTGCGCGAGCACGGCTGCACCTCGGTCTGGTTCGGGGCGGCCGCGCCGCTCGGTCTGATGGCGCCGGCGCTGCGCCGGGCGGGTGCCCGGCGGCTGGTGGCCACCACCCACGGGCACGAGGCCGGCTGGGCCCAGCTGCCCGCCGCCCGGCAGTTGCTGCGCCGGATCGGCGAGTCCACGGACACGATCACCTATCTCGGCGAGTACACCCGCTCCCGGATCGCGGCCGCGCTCACGCCGGATGCGGCCGGGCGCATGGTGCAGCTGCCGCCCGGGGTCGACGAGAAGACCTTCCACCCCGGCTCCGGCGGCGAGGAGGTGCGAGCGCGGCTCGGGCTCACCGAGCGGCCGGTCGTGGTCTGTGTCTCGCGGCTGGTGCCGCGCAAGGGCCAGGACACGCTCATCCAGGCCATGCCCCGCATCCTGGCCGCCGAGCCGGACGCCGTGCTGCTCGTCGTGGGCGGCGGCCCCTACGAGCAGGATCTGCGCCGGCTGGCCCGCGAGACGGGCGTCGAGGCATCGGTCCGCTTCACCGGCTCCGTGCCCTGGTCCGAGCTGCCCGCGCACTACGGTGCCGGGGACGTCTTCGCCATGCCGTGCCGCACCCGCCGCGGCGGTCTGGACGTCGAGGGTCTCGGGATCGTCTATCTGGAGGCCTCCGCGACCGGGCTGCCGGTCGTCGCGGGCGACTCGGGCGGTGCCCCCGACGCCGTGCTCGACGGCGAGACCGGCTGGGTCGTGCGGGGCGGCGAGCCGGCGGAGGCGGCCGAGCGGATCGTGGCGCTGCTGGGCGACGCCGACCTGCGCCGCCGCATGGGGGAGCGCGGCCGGCAGTGGGTCGAGGAGAAGTGGCGCTGGGACCTGCTGGCGGAAGGGCTGAAGGATCTCCTGTAGGACGAGCGCCCCCAAGGGGAGCGGGTCTGTGTCGATCTGCGGCTCCGCCCCGCGGGCGCGATCAGCCACGACGCACCCGCAGTCGCCCGACCACGCGTACTCACCCGCACAGTTGGCGCCCTGCGCCCGCGCAGCCCCTTGGCGGAACCGGAAAATCCGCACATGCTGCGCGCATGACAGCAAAACTGATGCAGCGTCAGCTGAGTAGGCGTCACATCCTGGGCATGATCGCCCTCCAGACCGCCGCCGCGGCCGGTCTCACCCGCATCGGTCTCCAGTCCGCACAGGCGGCCGAACCGGCCGCCGTCGACAACTCTCCCGCCATCGTGGTCGGTTCCGGCTACGGCGGCGCCGTCGCCGCCCTCCGCCTCGGCCAGGCCGGCATCCGCACCCTCGTCCTGGAGATGGGCCTCCTGTGGAACACCGCCGGCAGCGACGGCAAGGTGTTCTGCTCCACCAGCGCCCCCGACCAGCGCTCCATGTGGTTCCGCACCCGCACCGAGGCCCCGCTGGCCACCTTCCTGTGGCTGGACGTCGTCAACAAGGACATCAGCCCCTACCCCGGAGTCCTCGACCGGGTCCACTACGACCACATGTCCGTGTACGTCGGCCGCGGCGTCGGCGGCGGCTCGCTGGTCAACGGCGGGATGGCGGTCACCCCGCTGAAGTCCTACTTCACCGAGCAGTTCCCGACCGTGGACGCCGACGACATGTACGGCACCTACTTCCCGCGCGCCCGCTCCATGCTCGGCGTCAACACCGTCGACCCGGCCTGGTTCGAGTCCACGGACTGGTACCGGTTCACCCGCACCTCCCGGAAGGCAGCCGCCAACGCCGGCCTGAAGACCACCTTCGTGCCGAACGTCTACGACTTCGGCTACATGCAGCGCGAGGCCGCCGGCACGGCCACGAAGTCCGCGCTCGCCGGCGAGGTCATCTACGGCAACAACTACGGCAAGCGCAGCCTCGACAAGACCTACCTGGCCGCGGCCCTCGGCACCGGCAACGTCACGATCCACACCCTGGAGAAGGTCAGGGCCATCACCAGGGCGAGCGACGGATCGTACGTCCTGACCGCCGACCGCATCGATGCCACCGGCACGGTCGTGGAGACCAAGCAGTACAGCTGCACGTACCTCTTCCTCGGCGGCGGCAGCATCGGCACCACCGAACTCCTCGTCCGCGCCCGGGACACCGGCACCCTGCCGGACCTGAACTCCGGGGTGGGGGCGGGCTGGGGCACCAACGGCAACACCATGCTCGGCCGCGCCAACCACGTCTGGGACACCGTAGGCGCCAACCAGGCCACCATGCCCGTCATGGGCATCGACGACTGGGCCAACGCCGACAACCCGGTCTTCGCCGAGATCGCTCCGCTGCCCATGGGGTTCGAGCACTGGATCAGCCTGTACCTGGCGATCACCAAGAACCCGGAGCGGGCGTCGTTCTCGTACGACTCCTCGGCCGGCGCGGTCAAGCTCGACTGGAACCCCGCCCAGAGCGCCGTGTCGGTCGCCATGGCCAAGAAGCTCTTCGACCGGATCAACGCGGCCAACCTGACCATCTACCGGTACGACCTCTTCGGCTCGACCAGCAAGATCTTCGCGGACGACTTCACCTACCACCCCCTGGGCGGCTGCGTCCTGGGAAAGGCCACCGACGACTACGGCCGGGTGAAGGGGTACTCGAAGCTCTACATCACCGACGGCTCGCTCGTGCCCGGCTCGCTCGGCGTGAACCCGTTCGTCACCATCACCGCGCTCGCCGAACGCACGATGGCGCGGGTCCTCGCCGAGGACACCGCGCCATGACGCACCGCCGGAACTCCCCGGCGCAAAGGTGACTACTTCGCGTAGATCGCCTCGATCTCGTCCGCGTAGTCCTTCGCCACCACGTTCCGCTTGAGCTTCAGCGACGGGGTGAGGTGGCCCGACTCCTCCGTGAACTGGGAGGACAGAATGCGGAACTTCCGCACCGATTCCGCCTTCGACACCGCGGCGTTGCCGTCGTCGACCGCCGCCTGGATTGCCGTGTGCAGATCCGGGTCCTCGCGCAGCGACGCCGCGGTGGAGCCCGCCGGCTTGCCGTGCTCCTCGGCCCAACGGCCCAGGAACTCCTCGTCGACGGTGACCAGCGCGCCCACGAACGGCCGCCCGTCGCCCACCACCATGCACTCCGCGACCAGCGCGTGCGCCCGGATGCGGTCCTCGATCACGGCCGGGGCCACGTTCTTGCCGCCCGCGGTGACGATGATCTCCTTCTTGCGGCCGGTGATCCTGAGGTAGCCGTCCTCGTCGAGGGTGCCGATGTCGCCCGTGTGGAACCAGCCGTCGGCCAGCGCCTCCGCGGTCGCGCCCGGGTTGTTCCAGTACTCCTCGAACAGGTGCTCGCCGTGCAGCAGGACCTCGCCGTCGTCCGCTATCCGGATCACCGAACCCGGCAGCGGCTGGCCGACCGTGCCGATCTTCTGCCGGTCCCAGGGGTTGAACGCGGTCGCCGCACAGGACTCGGTCAGGCCGTAGCCCTCCAGCACCGTGAAGCCGATGCCCCGGAAGAAGTGGCCGAGCCGCTCGCCCAGCGGGGCGCCGCCGGAGATCGCGTACTCGCCCCGGCCGCCGAGGACCGCGCGCAGCTTGCTGTAGACCAGCTTGTCGAACACCTTGTGCTTGATCTTCAGGCCCAGCGGCGGGCCCGACGGGGTGTCCAGCGCCTTGCTGTAGGCGATCGCCGTGTCCGTGGCCTTGTCGAAGATCGCACCCTTGCCGTCCGCCTGCGCCTTGGCGCGCGCGGAGTTGTAGACCTTCTCGAAGACGCGCGGGACACCGAGGACCAGCGTCGGCCGGAACGCGGCCAGCTCGTCCGTGAGGTTCTTGATGTCCGGGACGCAGCCCAGCTTGATCGGCGCCATCATCGGCGCGACCTGCACCAGGCGCCCGAAGACGTGCGCCAGCGGGAGGAAGAGGAGCACCGAGCACTCACCGGTGCGGAACAGCGGCCGCAGCCGCTCGACGATGTTCCCGCACTCGGCGAAGAAGCTGCGGTGGGTGAGCACGCAGCCCTTGGGGCGGCCGGTGGTACCGCTCGTGTAGACGATGGTCGCCGGGTCGTCGGCGCGGGCGAGCGAGGAGCGCTCGTCCACGGTCGCGTCCGCGACGTCCTGACCGAGCCGGCCCATCTCCTCCAGGCCGCCGGCCTCGATCTGCCAGACGTGCTTGAGGGCGGGCAGCGTCTCGCGCACCGAGTCCACGGCGGCCGCGTGGCTGTCCAGCTCCACGATGCAGGCGGTCGCGCCCGAGTCGGAGAGGATCCACTGCACCTGCTCCGGCGAGCTCGTCTCGTACACCGGCACGGTGACCGCGCCCGCGCTCCAGATCGCGAAGTCGAGGAGTGTCCACTCGTAGCGGGTCCGGGACATCAGGCCGACCCGGTCACCGGGCTGCACACCCGCCGCGATGAGGCCCTTGGCGGCGGTGCGCACCTCGGCGAGGAACTCCGTGGCCGTCACGTCCTGCCAGGCGCCGCCTGCCTTGCGGGCGATGACGGCGACGTCGGGATGCTGCGCGGCGTTTCTGCGGACGATGTCGGTCAGATTGCCGTCCGCAGGGACCTCGTACAAAGCCGGAAGGCTGAACTCGCGCAAGACTGCTGCTCCTCATAGGGCGCCGGCGCCACGACACTGTGTGATGCGACGGTGCGGTCCACGGCTCGGGCAAGTGCTCCGGATATTCACGCTTGGTTGAAACCCAGAGCACGACTGGACTGCCCGGACGTTACCCGCCGGTATGGCTTCTACGACAGGGGGTGCCGACGAGATGTTCCCTGCGTCACACGGGATGGCGTTCCTTCGCGCACAGTAGTCCACGGCCTAAGCGACCGGCGAGTAACCAGAGCCTGGGCTGGCACTGTTCACGCACACCCCACGCGCCTACCCTTGATCACCATGGCACCCACACGCTCCGGCAGCCGAAGGACACGCGTCCACGTGGTCAGTGACGTGCACGGCAACGCCCGTGACCTGGCCCGGGCCGGCGACGGAGCGGACGCCCTGATCTGCCTGGGAGACCTCGTCCTCTTCCTCGACTACGCCGACCACTCGCGCGGGATCTTCCCCGACCTGTTCGGCAGGGAGAACGCCGACCGCATCGTCGAGCTGCGCACCGCGCGCCGCTTCGAGGAGGCACGCGCCTTCGGTGCCCGGCTGTGGGCCGGCATCGGCTCCGACCGGGCCGCCGCGATCGAGAAGGCGGTGCGCAAGCAGTACTCCGAGATGTTCGCCGCCTTCCCGACACCGACGTACGCCACGTACGGCAATGTCGACATGCCGCCCCTGTGGAACGAGTACGCGGGATCCGGCACCACGGTGCTGGACGGGGAGCGGGTGGAGATCGGCGGCTGGACCTTCGGCTTCGTGGGCGGCGGCCTGCGCACTCCGATGCGGACGCCCTACGAGATCGACGACGAGGCGTACGCGGCGAAGATCGAGGCGGTCGGCGAGGTCGACGTGCTGTGCACGCACATTCCGCCGGAGGTCCCGGAACTGGTCTACGACACGGTCGCGCGCCGCTTCGAGCGGGGCAGCCGGGCCCTGCTGGACGCCATCCGCCGCACCAGGCCCCGCTACTCCCTCTTCGGTCATGTCCACCAGCCGCTGGTGCGCCGGATGCGGATCGGGGCGACCGAGTGCGTGAACGTCGGGCACTTCGCCGGTACGGGCAGGCCCTGGGCGCTCGAATGGTGAGAACCCCGGGACCGGGTGGGTGGGAGGGAAGGCCGGAGCGGGCGGGGGAGGGGCAGGGCGGGCGCGGTGAAGGCGGCAGGTCGGCGGCGCGGTAGCCTTCACGCTGCACACACGTGCGCACCCGGCGCACGAAGACTCTCTTCGGTCCGTATCTGGAGGAGCCACGGCGATGGCGGAACACACCAGTTCGAGCATCACGATCGAGGCGGCTCCGGCCGACGTCATGGCGGTGATCGCCGACTTCGCCCGCTACCCGGACTGGACCGGCGAGGTCAAGGAGGCGGAGGTGCTGGCGACCGACGAGCGGGGCCGCGCCGAGCAGGTCCGGCTCGTCATGGACGCCGGTGCCATCAAGGACGACCAGACGCTGGCGTACACCTGGGCCGGTGAGAACGAGGTCTCCTGGACCCTGGTGAAGTCCCAGATGCTGCGTTCGCTGGACGGCTCCTACCTGCTGAAGCCGGCCGGCGCGGGCGGCACCGAGGTCACCTACCAGCTCACGGTCGACGTCAAGATCCCCATGCTCGGCATGATCAAGCGCAAGGCCGAGAAGGTCATCATCGACCGGGCTCTCGCGGGCCTGAAGAAGAGGGTGGAGTCGGGAAGCTGACCCTTCCCGCCCACCGACCCGTTCGCCCGGCTGGGAGGACGCCCGACCACGCCGCGTGAGCCGGCCGCGGCCGGGTCGTGTGAGCGGTGGGTGGTCGGTCCCGCACGAGCCCGGTGGCCGGGTCGTGTCCGCGGCGGCTGGCCGGTCCGTGTGAGCGCCGTGAACCGGGTCGTGTGCGTGGCGGGTGGTCGGTCCCCGCGCGAGCCTCGTGGCCGGGTCGCCTGAGCGGTGGGTGGTCGTGCCGACGCGGTCGTCGGCGGTCGTGCCGTCCACGGCCCGCAGTGCCGGGTGCCGTGTCAACGCCGCCCGACCGCGGCACCCCGCGCCCCGGCCCTCCGTTACCGTTCACCCTCATGCGCACCATCCTGATCACGGGCCCGGGCGGCAGCGGTCGTACGACCATCGCCGCCGCCACCGCACAGCGCGCCGCAGGCGACGGCACCCGCACCCTCCTCCTCAGCGCCGACCGCACCGACACCCTCGGCACGGCACTGGGCACCGGAACAGGACCGGCCCCGACCGAAGCCGCCCCCCTCCTCACCGTGTGGAGGCCCGACGCGGCCGACCGCTTCCGGCAGGACCTCACCGCCTTCCAGACCCGCGCCGCGAACGTCCTGGACCTCCTCGGTGCCTCCCGTCTGGACACCGAGGAAGTCACCCCGCTGCCCGGCGCCGAGGAACTGTCCTTCCTGCGCTCCCTGCGGGACGCCGCCCTCTCCGAGCGCTACGACCTCCTCGTCGTAGACCTCCCACCCCTCCCGCAGGCCCTCGCCCTCCTCGCCCTCCCCGAGGAGCTGCGCCGCTACCTGCGCCGTCTGCTCCCGCCCGAGCGGCAGGCGGCCCGTGCCCTGCGCCCGGTCCTCGGCCGCCTGGCCGGTGTCCCCATGCCCGCCGAGTGGCTGTACGAGACGGCGGCCCGCTGGGACGTCGAGCTGGGCGCCGTCGAAGCGGTGCTCACCGACCGGAACACCGCCGTGCGCCTGGTCGCCGAGCCCGGTCCCGCCGGCGCCGACGCCGTCCGTACCGCGACCCTCGGCCTCGCCCTGCGCTCCCTGCGCACCGAGGCCCTGATCGCCAACCGCGTGCTGCCCGACAGTGCCTGCGACGCCTGGTCCGCCGGGCTTCTCGCCCAGCAGGGCAAGGTCCTGGCCGAGTGGGCGGAGCACCACGACACCCACGCCGTCCGCCACCTCGGCCGCGATCCGCACGGCACCGACGACCTCGCCGCCCTCGCCGTGCCCGCCGTCAACCCCGCGCCCGCCCCGGTCGGGTGGCCCGTGGCCGACCGGCTCGCCGAGGACGGCGTGCTCGTGTGGCACATCCCGCTGCCCGGCGCGATACGGGAGGACCTGGACCTGGTCCGGCGCGGCGACGAACTCCTGATCACCGCGGGCCCCTTCCGGCGGATCGTTCCACTGCCGTCCGCCCTGCGCCGGTGCACCGTCGCCGGCGCGGGGCTGCGGGAGGGCGAACTGCGCATCCGGTTCGCCCCCGACCCTGACCTGTGGCCCGTCGCCGGGCGGTGAACGCCGTACGCCTATTCGGGTAACGTCGTAGGGGCGAACCGTAGTCAGGAGTCCGCCATGAGCGAAGAGCGCCCCGCACCCGACCCCGTCGAGGAGACCGAGCAGCGGGCGACCGACGCCGACGCCTGGGCCACGGCCTGTGCCGAGGACCTCGCCGCCGAGAAGGCCCGCCGCCGCGCCGAGCGCGGTCCGACCCCGGGCTCCGCCGCAGAGGAACTGCGCAAATTCGTCGACACGGTGGCCGACAGGCTCTCCGGCCTGCAGTCCCCGCTCCTCGAGGCCGTCGCCGGACCCGCCGCCCAGCAGGTGGTGCGGCAGGTCGTCCAGCAGGCGAAGGCTGCCGTCGAACCTGTCATAGAGCGAAACCCGGAGGTCTTCGACCACCTCGCTGCGGCCGGCACCGAACTGCTGGCCGCCTACCGCTCCGCCGTCCAGGCCCAGGAGCACCGCTGGACCACCGGCGCGGCCGGTCCCGAGGACGACCGGCCCGGCCGTCCGGGCCGGGACGAGGGCACCGGCCCGGGCGAACGCATCGACCTGGACTGAAGGCCTCCCGCGGCAGGGCCTCGGGTACGGTTGGCCGTAGCGGGGCTCGACCGAAACTGAGGGATTCATGGGACTCACCATCGGCGTCGACATCGGCGGCACGAAGATCGCGGCCGGCGTGGTCGATGAGGAAGGCAACATCCTCTCGACCCACAAGGTGCCGACCCCGGGCACGCCCGAGGCGATCGTGGACGCCATCGCCTCCGCCGTGGAGGGAGCGCACGCCGGGCACGAGATCGTCGGCGTGGGCATCGGTGCGGCCGGGTACGTGAACCGGCAGCGCTCCACGGTGTACTTCGCTCCCAACATCGACTGGCGCCAGGAGCCGCTGAAGGAGAAGGTCGAGGCCCGCGTCGGCCTCCCGGTCGTGGTCGAGAACGACGCCAACGCCGCCGCCTGGGGCGAGTACAAGTTCGGCGCCGGCAAGGGCCACCGCAACGTCATCTGCATCACCCTCGGCACCGGCCTCGGCGGCGGCATCATCATCGGCAACAAGCTGCGCCGCGGCCACTTCGGCGTGGCCGCCGAGTTCGGCCACATCCGGATGGTCCCGGACGGCCTGCTGTGCGGCTGCGGCTCGCAGGGCTGCTGGGAGCAGTACGCCTCCGGCCGCGCCCTGGTCCGCTACGCCAAGCAGCGCGCCAACGCCACCCCCGAGGCCGCCGAGATCCTGCTCGGTCTGGGCGACGGCACCCCGGACGGCATCGAGGGCAAGCACATCTCCATGGCCGCCCGCCAGGGCGACCTGGTCGCCGTCGACTCCTACCGCGAGCTGGCCCGCTGGGCCGGCGCCGGTCTCGCCGACCTCGCCTCCCTCTTCGACCCCTCCGCCTTCATCGTCGGCGGCGGCCTCTCCGACGAGGGCGAACTGGTCCTCGACCCGATCCGCAAGTCCTACAAGCGCTGGCTGGTCGGCGGCAACTGGCGCCCGGTCGCCGACGTCATCGCGGCCCAGCTCGGCAACAAGGCGGGCCTGGTGGGCGCGGCGGACCTGGCCCGCGAGCCCGACCCGATCATGTAGTTCCCGCTTTCCGAGACAGGGCGACTCCCCGTGCCCCACAGGGGCGCGGGGAACCGCGCGATCAGCCGCGTACGACCCGCGGTCGCGAACGGACGAACGTCCCGGGCCGGAGGCGCAGTGAACCACGGGTCACGGCGTACATTGATCCGCATGCCGACCCCGCCGCTCCCCAACTCCCGTACAGAGCCGGACGGTTCCGCCGTCATCCGGGTCCTCAGCTACAACATCCGCTCGATGCGCGACGACACGGCCGCCCTCGCCCGAGTGATCACCGCCTGCGCCCCCGACCTGGTCCTCGTCCAGGAAGCCCCCCGCTTCTTCCGCTGGCGCAAGAAGCTCGCCCGGCTCGCCGCCGCCTCCGGCACGGTCATCCTCACCGGAGGCGCGACGGCCGCGGGACCGGCGATCCTGTGCACCCTGCGCGCCACCGTCGAGCGCACCGAGGACGTCCTGCTCCCGCTCACCCCTGGGCTCCACCGGCGTGGACTCGCCACCGCGGTGGTCCGCTTCGGCGCAGCCCGCCTGGGCGTCGTCAGCTGCCACCTCAGCCTGCAGAAGGACGAGCGCCACGAGCAGGCCGGCATGCTCCTCGACCGGCTCGCCGGCCTGGGTGTGGAGCACGCCGTCGCGGGCGGTGATCTCAACGAGCGGCCCGACGGCCCCGCCTTCCGGCGCCTCGCCGCGGCCCTCCGGGACTGCAGGGCCGCCGTCCCCTGGGGCGGCGAGTTCACCTCGACGCCCGCACACCCCCACCAGCGCATCGACGCCGTCTTCGCCACGAAGGGCATCGAGGTGCTCGGCTGCGGCGTGCCCCTGCACCAGCCGGGGATCACGGAGAGCGACCTGAGGGCGGCCACGGACCACCTTCCGGTCCTGGCCGCCCTCAGGATCCCTGCGGCATAGCCCGCGTCAGACCACGGCACCGCTTCCCGGGTCGACGTCATCGTCGTCGTCCGTCCGCATCCGGGCCACCAGCGTCACGAACCCGCCGAGGAAGCCGCCGATGCCGAGGGTGGTCAGCCACCAGGTCATCTCCCAGCCCAGCAGCACGGCGAGCAGCAGCAGGATCGGGCCGCCGACGACCCCGAGCCAGGCGAACCTGGCGGTCGTGTCGGCCGTGGGCAGCGGCGGCGGTTCGGGCGGCACGAAGTGGCCCTCGTCGTCCTCGTCGAAGTCGTCCTCGGACGGCTCCGGCGCGGTGTGGTCGCGCGGGCCGACGCCCGGTGCGAACGAGACCGAGCTGCCGAGCGGCCGCGGTTGCCCGGAATCGGCGGCGCCCTCGCCCGGGGGGTCCTTCTCTAGCAGCGCGAGGTCCTCCACCGATTTGAAGGGCTTGGCGCCCGGCGGGTCCGCCGGCTCGTCGCCGTACCCCGCGACGATGGCCTGCCAGGCAGCCTCCTCGTCGAAGGGCACTCCCTTCTCGTCCGGCTCGCGGTCCTCGCGGTCGGAGTCGTGCTCAGCCAACTGCGGCCGTCCCTTCCTTGCCGACACTGGGTGCGAGCCGGCCGATGAAGGCGAGGCTCTCCTCGAAGATCCGGTCCGCATCGTGGTCCAACGTCGCCACGTGGTAACTCTGTTCCAGCACGATCTCCGTTACGTCCCTCGAGGACACCCGGCTCAGCACACGGGCCGAGTCGGCCGCCGGAACCACATGGTCCTGGGCGCTGCGCAGCAGCAGCAACGGCTGGGTGACCTGGGGCAGCTCGCCGTCCAGCCGGCGCAGGAACACCCGCAGGGAGTGCGCCGCGTGCAGCGGCACCCGGTCGTAACCCAGCTCCGCCGGACCGCCCTTGGCGATGTCGCTGGCGATGCCCTTCGTCGTCCGCACGAGGTGCCGCGCCACCGGAAGGGCGTACGCCGACAGGCCGTGCACCCGGTTCGCCGGGTTGACGAGGATCACCCCGGCGATCCGCTCGCCCGCCTTGGCGGCCAGCCGCAGCGCCAGCGCACCGCCCATCGACAGGCCGCCGACGAACACCCGGGAGCAGCGGTCGCCCAGCAGCCGCAGCTCGCGGTCCACCTCCGCGTACCAGTCCTGCCAGCCCGTGAGCTGCATGTCCTCCCAGCGGGTGCCGTGCCCGGGCAGCAGGGGGAGCGACACGGTCAGGCCGTGCGCAGCGTGGTGCTCCGCCCAGGGGCGCAGCGACTGGGGCGAGCCGGTGAAGCCGTGACAGAGGAGGATTCCCACCTCCCCGCCCTCGTGGCGGTACGGCTCGGCTCCGGGAAGAACCGGCACCTTCGGGACTCCTTTGTTCCTGAGATGCGTGCAGAACGGGCGGATGTGCTTCACCGTACGCGACCGCACTGACACCGACC
Organism: Streptomyces sp. NPDC020362; assembly: GCF_040642095.1. NCBI lineage: Bacteria > Bacillati > Actinomycetota > Actinomycetes > Kitasatosporales > Streptomycetaceae > Streptomyces > Streptomyces sp. NPDC020362. Next base: position 3,944 of record NZ_JBFAET010000148.1, on the reverse strand, counting down.
AGGGTCGTCGGGGTCATTGACGGCACTCCGGGTTAAGGTCTGATCGACGGAAACAGGAGGCACGCGGGTGATGTACGGCACGATGAAGGTTGCCATCGGGGGGCCGCTGAAGGTCGCCTTCAGGCCTTGGGTGGAGGGGCTGGAGAACATTCCGGCCGAAGGTCCCGCCATCCTGGCGAGCAATCACCTGTCCTTCTCGGACTCGTTCTTCCTGCCCGCCGTCCTCGACCGCAAGGTCACCTTCATCGCGAAGGCCGAGTACTTCACCACCCCCGGCGTGAAGGGGCGCCTCACCGCGGCCTTCTTCAAGGGCGTCGGACAGCTCCCGGTGGACCGCTCCGGGGCGCGAGGCGCCGGCGAGGCCGCGATCAAGAGCGGCATAGAGGTGCTGGAGCGCGGCGAGCTGTTCGGCATCTACCCGGAGGGCACCCGCTCTCCCGACGGCCGCCTGTACCGCGGCAAGCCCGGCGGCCTCGCGCGCGTGGCGCTCGCCACCGGCGCGCCGGTCATCCCCGTCGCCATGATCGACACCGAGAAGATCCAGCCGCCCGGCAAGGTCGTACCGAAGCTGATGCGCCCGGGCATCCGCATCGGCAAGCCCCTGGACTTCAGCCGCTACCAGGGCATGGAGCACGACCGGTTCGTGCTGCGCGCGGTGACCGACGAGGTCATGTACGAGATCATGAAGCTTTCCGGCCAGGAGTACGTCGACATCTACGCGACCGCCGCCAAGCGGCAGATCGCGGACGCGGCGAAGGCGGCCAGGGAAGCGGAGAAGTCCGCCAAGGAGGCGGAGAAGAAGGCCGAGGCCTAGCGGCCGGACCGGGGGGAGCGGGGGCCGTGCCCAAGCGCGAGCGCGTCATGAGGATGTCCGTCGAGCAGCCGATGTGGCGTGCGCTCGCCGGATACCGCGTGCTGACGATGCTGTACGCGATCGCCCTGTTCGTCTCCCGGTACGGCAAGTTCGTACACCCCTGGGTCGCGGTCGGCTACTACGCGGTCCTCTTCGTGTGGACCCTGGCCACGCTGCCCAAGGTCGCGAGCGCCGCGCACTGCACCCGGCGCTTCCTCGCCGTCGACCTGGCCATCGGGCTCACCGGCATCCTTCTCACGCCGGTCGCCGCCTCCCACGCGCGCATCGTGGCGGGCACCCCGACGCTGCCGTCGATATGGACGGCCGGTGTGGTCCTCGGCTTCGCGCTCAAGGGCGGCTGGCGCTGGGCGGTGCTGGCCTCGACGCCGGTCGCCATCGCCAACGTCGTCCAGCGGGGCACCCCGACCCGGGCAACGATCCACGCCGTCCTGCTGGTCTGGATCGCCTCCGTGGCCATCGGCTACGTCGTGGAGGTCGCCCGCGCCTCCGAGCGCACCCTCGCCCGCGCCCTGGAGATCGAGGCCGCGACCCGGGAGCGGGAGCGGCTGGCCCGCGACATCCACGACAGCGTGCTCCAGGTGCTGGCGATGGTGCAGCGGCGCGGCGCGGTCATCGGCGGTGAGGCGGCCGAGCTGGGGCGTCTGGCCGGGGAGCAGGAGGTGGCGCTGCGCACGCTGGTCTCCGGCGGTCTGCTGCCGGTCTCCCGGGTCTCGGAGGACGCCGCCGCCGGCGCCGTCGTCCGCGCGGTCGAGGAGCCGGACGACGACGGCCCCGTCGACCTGCGCATGCTGCTCGCCCCCCATGCCGGTGCCCGGGTCAGCCTCGCCGAGCCCGGCGCCCCGGTGCCGCTGCCGCAGGCGGCGGCGCGGGAGCTGGCCGCCGCGGTCGGGGCCGCCCTGGACAATGTGCGCAGACACGCGGGCCCGGAGGCCCGGGCCTGGATCCTGGTCGAGGACGAGCCCGGCGAGATCGTGGTCACCGTCCGGGACGACGGCCCCGGCATCCCCGTGGGCCGGCTCGCCCAGGCCGAGGGCGAGGGCCGGCTGGGCGTGGCCCAGTCGATCCGGGGACGCCTGCGCGACCTCGGCGGCAGCGCAGAGCTGATCTCCGTCCCCGGGCAGGGCACGGAAGTGGAGTTGAAGGTACCCAAGGGCGCCGAGCGGGCGCGGGGGAAGGCGGAGAAGCGATGACACAGCAGCAGGACCCGATCAAGGTCATGGTGGTCGACGACCACCCCATGTGGCGCGACGCGGTCGCCCGGGACCTGAGCGAGTCCGGCTTCGAGGTGGTCGCCACCGCCGGCGACGGCGAACAGGCGGTCCGTCGTGCCAGGGCCGCCGCCCCGGACGTCCTCGTCCTGGACCTCAACCTGCCCGCCAAGCCCGGCGTCCAGGTGTGCAAGGAACTGGTCGGCCACAACCCGGCTCTGCGCGTCCTCGTCCTGTCGGCGAGCGGCGAGCACGCCGACGTCCTGGAGGCCGTGAAGTCCGGCGCGACCGGCTACCTGCTGAAGTCGGCGTCGACCGAGGAACTGCTGGACGCGGTGCGCCGTACCGCCGTCGGCGACCCGGTGTTCACCCCGGGCCTGGCCGGGCTGGTCCTCGGCGAGTACCGGCGCCTGGCCTCCGAGCCCGCGCCCGCCGCCGACGCCGACGAGCCGGGGGCACCCCGGCTGACCGAGCGGGAGACGGAGGTGCTGCGGCTGGTGGCCAAGGGCCTGAGCTACAAGCAGATCGCCGAACGCCTCGTCATCTCCCACCGCACCGTCCAGAACCACGTCCAGAACACCCTCGGCAAGCTCCAGCTGCACAACAGGGTCGAGTTGGTGCGGTACGCGATCGAGCGCGGGCTCGACGACGCCTGAAACCGCCTGGTCAAGCCACCTCCTGACAATTCACCGGAATCACCCTTCCCGCCTCTCGCTGTGTGACGCGAATCACCATTACCGTGACTGGGCGTCAGGCAACCGCGGCGAAGGGACATTTCCATGCGGGTCGGAGTACTGACCGGAGGCGGCGACTGCCCCGGGCTCAACGCCGTCATCCGGGGCATCGTCCGCAAGGGCGTGCAGGAGTACGGGTACGACTTCGTCGGCTTCCGGGACGGCTGGCGCGGACCTCTCGAAGGCGACACCGTCCGCCTCGACATCCCCGCGGTGCGCGGCATCCTGCCCCGAGGCGGCACCATCCTCGGCTCCTCGCGCACCAACCCCCTCAAGCAGGAGAACGGCATCCGCCGTATCAAGGAGAACCTGGCCAAGCTGGAGGTCGAGGCGCTCGTCGCGATCGGCGGCGAGGACACCCTCGGCGTCGCGGCGCGGCTCTCCGACGAGTACGGCGTGCCCTGCGTCGGCGTGCCCAAGACCATCGACAACGACCTGTCCGCCACCGACTACACCTTCGGCTTCGACACCGCCGTCGGCATCGCCACGGAGGCCATCGACCGGCTGCACACCACCGCCGAGTCCCATATGCGGGTCCTGGTCTGCGAGGTGATGGGCCGCCACGCCGGCTGGATCGCCCTGCACTCCGGGCTGGCCGGCGGCGCCAACGTCATCCTCATCCCGGAACAGCGCTTCGACCTCGACCAGGTGTGCGCCTGGATCACCTCCCGCTTCAAGGCGTCGTACGCCCCGATCGTCGTGGTCGCCGAGGGCGCCATGCCGAAGGACGGCGACGTGGTCCTCAAGGACCAGTCGCTCGACTCCTTCGGGCACGTGCGGCTGTCCGGGGTCGGCGAGTGGCTGGCCAAGGAGATCGAGAAGCGCACCGGCAAGGAGGCCCGCACCACCGTCCTCGGGCACATCCAGCGCGGCGGCACCCCCAGCGCCTTCGACCGCTGGCTCGCCACCCGGTTCGGCCTGCACGCCATCGACTGCGTCCGGGACCGCGACTTCGGCAAGATGGTCGCCCTGCGCGGCACCGACATCGTCCGCGTCCCGATCGCGGAGGCCACGGCCAGGCTGAAGACGGTGGACCCGGCCCTCTACGACGAGGTCGGGGTGTTCTTCGGCTGAGCCGGACCGGGGTCTTCCCCGGCCGAAGCGGGCTCGCTCCCGGCGCCGGACGGC
>NZ_JBFAET010000147.1:0-22510 GCF_040642095.1 Streptomyces sp. NPDC020362 | reverse complement strand
CCGGCGCCGCGGTGGCCACGGCCGTCGCCGACCTCGGCAAGCGGCACATCCTGGAACAGGAGGGCCTGAACACCTGGGGCATCTGGAACTACTCGGACTGGGACGCATTCGCCGCGGTGGTCCCGAAACTCTTCGACTACGGCAAACAGCGCTGCACGGCCTACCCGCGGTTCGTGGTCCAGCGGGACCTCTTCGACGACTTCCTGGGCACCTATCTCCCGGCCGTGCGCCGGGTGCGCGTCGGCCACCCCCTGGCGGTGGAACGGCGGGACGACCCGTACCCGGAGCTGGACTTCGGCCCGGTGATCAACGCGGCCAAGGCGAAGGAGCTGCGGGACCAGGTCGCGGAGGCCGTCGACCGCGGCGCCGTCCCCCTGTACCGCGCCCGGCCGGCGGACGCCCGCTTCCTGCCCGGCCAGGACACGGCGGCCTACGTCCAGCCGGTCACCCTCCTCAACCCGCCCCGTTCCTCCCCGCTGCACCACGCGGAGCCCTTCGGCCCGGTCGACACGATCGTCCTGGTCGACACGGAGGCCGAGCTGCTGGCCGCGATGAACGCCTCCAACGGCGCCCTGGTCGCGACCCTTTCCACGGACGACAGGGCCACGTTCGACCGGCTGGCGCCGCAGATCCGCGCCTTCAAGATCGGCCACGGCAAGCCCCGCTCCCGCGGCGACCGCGACGAGCTGTTCGGCGGCTTCGGCGCCTCCTGGCGCGGGGCCTTCGTGGGAGGGGAGCTGCTCGTGAGAGCAGTGACCCAGGGGCCGGCGGGGGAGCGGCTGCCGGGGAACTTCCCGGAATACCAGCTCATGCCCTGACCGGGCACTGAGCGTGCGGAGAAGGTCACCTTACGCAGGGTCCGGCGGCCGGGGTGCTCCGAGGTGCCCCCGGTCGCCGCTCACCGGGCGGATATGCAGGTGAAAGGCACTCCGAAACCTTGCTATTGTTGTCCCTGTCGCCGCGGGGAACAGCCCCGGCAAGGCGGCAGACACCTGGTCCGGGTGGCGGAATGGCAGACGCGCTAGCTTGAGGTGCTAGTGCCCTTTATCGGGCGTGGGGGTTCAAGTCCCCCCTCGGACACTCTTTGGGACGTTCACGAGAATGTCCCGGATACGTTCACGAATTACCGGTCGAGCCGTCTGGCTCGCCGGTTTTTCGTCGTTCCTGGGGCCTTCGGGCCGCGCGGTCGGCTCGGTGAGGAGTTGGTGCGGTGGCGGTCCGGGTGCTGCGCCTCTCACCTGCGGAAACAGGACATGCCTGTGCGACGGCCGGTGGCCGTGGCGCAGGCATGTGGGGTTTTCAGAGGGTGGTGCGCTGCGGGGGTGTGTCACTCACGTGGCGGAGGCTCGACCTGCTCGGTCGGAAGCGGTCGCGCCTGGGGCGGGTCGGAGGGCTCACCAGGTTGGGTTGCGGCGCTCTGCATGCTGGCTTGGCGGGGCTGGATGCCCTGGTCGCGGAGGAACCGTCGGATGGCTCTGAGGTTCGCCACGAAAATGATGACGGCATTGAGCAGGGTCTGTGCGACGCGTCCGTGCGGCAGGCGGAGCTGGGGATTGTCGATGCTGTCGAGGGCGGACTTCTTGAGGTTGCCGTTGCCGCCCTCGTTCTGACTGCGCAGTCCGGACCAGGCTTCCTGCCACAGAGGGGTGAACAGGGGGTATTTCTGCCTCCACTTGGCCAACACGGTGCCCGGGACAGTGATGCTCTTCCCCCTGCAGATGTCGGGGTAGACGGGGGTGTCCCGCTTGGGCCTGGGGATGGTGGGCAGGGCTGCCGGGGTACGGACAGTGGGGGCGTCGAGGTCGACGACGGTGGACGGGCGTGGCTGGGGCCGGCGGTAGCAGGTGACCGTGGCGTGCGGCCCGAGGGCGGGGCACTGTCGACGCTGGTCCCCTGCGGGCCCGTACTCCTTGATCTTGGTCTGGTAGTCCTTCCGGGACTGGATCAGGTTGAGCGCGTGGGCGCGGTCCTCGTCCGTGCGGCTGTTGATGTAGGTGGCGCCCGCAGTGGGCGCAACTGGCGGTTCACCGGGTCCGGGGCGCGGCTGTGTCAGTCGGGAGGCCTCGCCGGCAGCCAGGGTTCGTGCCATCGCGGATACCCGGCGACGAGCTTGCTCGCGGCCGCCGGTCCCCAGGTCCCCTGCCGGTAGCGCTCGGGGTCGCCGGGAGCCTCCAGCAGTGGCTGGACGATCCGCCACGTCTCCTCCACCGAGTCCTCCCGGGTGAACAGGCTCGCGTTGCCTTGCATCGCATCGCTGAGCAGGCGCTCGTACGGCTCGGGTGCCTCACCGAGCTCGGCCGCGAAGAGGAGGTCGAGGTCCACCAGCTGCGTGTCCTGCTTGCCCGGCTGCTTGGCCTGGATGCGGAAGTTCATGCCAGGGCTCGGATCGATCCGCAGGATCCACTGGTCGGGCTCGGGCGCGAACCGCTCCGCGAACGCAAGCCGCGGTGGGCGCTTGAACATGATCCGGATCTCGGTCACTCGCTCGGGGAGCGACTTGCCGGCGCGGATGAAGAACGGCACCCCGGACCAGCGCCAGTTCTCGACCTCCAGCCGCAACCCGACGAAGGTCTCGGTGGTCGAGCGCGGCCGCACGCCGGGGACCTCCAGGTACCCCTCGTACTGCCCGCGGACGTAATGGGCCGGGTCGGCGTCGGGGATCGCCCGGAACACATCGACCCGGCGGTCCCGGAGCGCGTCCGCATCGGCGGCTGATGGGGGCTCGGACGCCACCAGGGCGAGCAGCTGCAGCAGATGGTTCTGCACGACGTCGCGGAGCGCGCCGACCGGGTCGTAGAAGTGGCCGCGGTCCTCGACCCCGAAGTCCTCGGCCATGGTGATCTGCACGCAGGAGACGTGGTCGCGGTTCCACACCGGCTCGAACACGGAGTTGGCGAACCGCAGGAACAGGATGTCCATCGCCGGCTCCTTGCCGAGGAAGTGGTCGATCCTCAGCAGCTGGTCCTCGTCGAGGAGCTGACGGAGCTCGGCGTTGAGGGCGCGCGCCGACGCGAGGTCGTGCCCGAACGGTTTCTCCACGACGATCCGGGCGTTCTTGGTCAGCCCGGCGCCTGCCAGGCCCCCGACCACCCGGGCAAACAGCGACGGCGGGATCTCCAGGTAGAAGACGGGGCGCCGCCTGCCGTTGACCGCCCGGGCGAGGCGATGGAACGTCTCCTCGTCGGCGTAATCGCCCTGCACATAGCTGAGTCGGGCGGCGAACCGGGCAAAGATGCTGTCGTCGAGCGGCTCACCCGCTGCCTCGATCGCCGCGCGGGCGTGGTCACGCAGCGCGTCGTCGGACCAGTCGTCGCGCGCCACTCCGACGATCGGGCAGGTCAGCAGCTTGCGCCGCTCAAGCCGATAGAGCGAGCGAAACGTCATCTTTCGCGCGAGGTCGCCAGTGATCCCGAAAATGACCAGCACGTCTGCGGGAACGTTCGACGAGTTCAAAGCCATCTGATCCCCCTAACGGGGCCGGCACGGCAACAGGGCCGGGCGTCATGGTCATGCGGGCGACTGGGCGTCGGCGCGAGCCGGGCCCTGGCCGGCCGCCGCGTCCGCGAGGACGAGCGACGCCGCCGCCTCGACCCGGCCGGCGGGAATCGACCGGTCTCCCGCCACGAGCCTCGAGAGCGGTTCGCGCTTGTCGGCTCCGGTGATGAGCCAGAGCACTTGCTGGGCGCGGGCGAGCGCAGGGTAGGTGAGTGTCATGCGCTGGTGGCCCATGTAGGGCGCCGTCAGGGCCACCAGCCGGTCCGACACTTCGAGCACCGGGTCCCGCGGCACCAGCGAGGCGGTGTGCCCGTCCGGGCCGAGGCCCAGGTGAACGAGGTCGAAACGCTCGGGCAGCGACCGCCCGTAGGCGGCGGCCGCCGCGTCGAGGTCGGCGTCGTTCACGGGCATCGCGATGACCTCGGCCGGGGCCGCACCGAGGCTCTCCCGCAGGTGGGTGAGGTTGCGGTCCGGGTCGCCGTCGGGCGCGACCCGCTCGTCGACCTGGAACACCGCCACCTGCTCCCAGGGAACGTGCTCATGCGCAAGCCGCGCGAACATCGCCCAAGGCGTGTGCCCCCCGCTGACGGCGAACGTGAATCGGCCGTGGGCTTGCACGCAGGCCCCGGCCAGCCGCGCCACGAACGCCGCCGCGGTGCCGGCGACCGTGTCGGGGTCGGCGACGACCTCGAGTTCGTGATGCACGGCGGTCAGCCCTTCTTTTCGGCGTGCCCGCCGAACTCGGAGCGCATCGCCGAGAGGATCTTGTCCGTGAACTCCCCGGCCTGCCTGGACTCGAAGCGCTCGTACAGCGAGGTGGTGATGACCGGTACCGGGACGCCCTCGTCCACCGCGGCGAGGACGGTCCAGCGGCCTTCCCCGGAGTCGGAGACCCGCCCGGCGAAGTCGTCGAGGGAGGGCGACCTGGCGAAGGCGTCGGCGATCAGGTCGACCAGCCACGAGCCGACGACCGAGCCGCGCCGCCAGACCTCGGCCACTTCACCGACGTCGATGTCGTACTGGTAGGCCCACGGATCGCGCAGCGGTGTCGTCTCCGCGTCGACCTCCTGCCGGCTCTTGCCGGCGTCCGCGCGGTTGATGATGGCGAGGCCCTCGCCGATCGCGGCCATCATCCCGTACTCGACCCCGTTGTGGACCATCTTCACGAAGTGCCCGGCGCCGTTCGGTCCGCAGTGCAGGTACCCGAGCGGGGCGGTGCCGTCGGTCCGGGACCGGCTCGGCGTCGGCTCGGCGCTGCCCTCGCCGGGAGCGATCGTCCTGAAGATCGGGTCGAGATGGGCCACGACCTCGTCCTCGCCGCCGATCATCAGGCAGTAGCCGCGCTCCAGCCCCCAGACCCCACCGCTGGTCCCGCAGTCGACGTAATGCAGCGATTTGTCGGCAAGGCGCCTGGCGCGAGTGATGTCGTCGCGGTAGTAGGAATTGCCGCCGTCGATGAGGATGTCGCCGGGCTCCAGCAACGGCTTGAGCTGGTCGAGGATGGAGTCGACGATCGCAGCCGGAAGCATGAGCCACAGGGCCCGTGGCTTGTCCAGTTTCGCAACCAGGTCCTGGAGTGAGTCCGCGCCCGTCGCACCCTCGCCGGCCAGTTCGGCGACTGCGTCCGCGTTGACGTCGGACACGACGCAATGGTGGCCGTCTCGCATCAGCCGACGCACCAGGTTCGCCCCCATCCGGCCGAGCCCGATCATCCCGAGCTGCATGGGCTTGTCTGTCGCCATGTGGTGCCTCCTAGTCCTTGAGCGTGCGGTAGTGCCGGATCAGCGCGTTCGTGGACGAGTCGTGGCCGAGCTCAGGCTCGGTCGCGCTCTCGAGCTCCGGGACGATCGCGACAGCAAGCACCTTGCCGAGTTCGACACCCCACTGGTCGAAGGAGTCGATCCCCCAGATCGTCCCCTGGGTGAACACGCTGTGCTCGTAGAGCGCGACCAGCGTGCCGAGCCGGTACGGAGTGAGGACCTCTGCCAGCAGCACGTTCGTCGGGCGGTTGCCCTCCATCACCCGGTGCGGCGCCACGTCCTCGTCCGTCCCCCCGGCGCGCACCTCGTCCTCGGTCCTGCCGAAGGCGAGCGCCTGGGCCTGGGCGAAGACGTTCGACGAGAGGATGTCGTGGTGGCTGCCGAGCGGGTTGAGCGACTTGCCGAAGCCGATCAGGTCCACCGGGATCAGCTTGGTGCCCTGGTGGATCAGCTGGTAGAAGCTGTGCTGCCCATTGGTCCCCGGCTCCCCCCAGTACACCGCGCCGGTCTGGTAGTCCACCGGCACGCCCTCGAGCGTCACGTGCTTGCCGTTGGACTCCATGGTGAGCTGCTGCAGGTAGGCCGGGAGGCGCTTCAGGTACTGGTCGTAGGGCATCACGCCGATGGTCTGGGCGCCGAAGAAGTCGCCGTACCAGACGGCGAGCAGTCCCATCAGGACCGGCAGGTTCTGTTCGAACGGCGCGGTGCGGAAGTGCGTGTCCATCGCGTGGAATCCGGCGAGGAGATCGCGGTATTTGTCGGGGCCGACAGCGAGCATCGTCGAGAGACCGATCGCGGAGTCCATCGAGTAGCGCCCGCCGACCCAGTCCCAGAAGCCGAACATGTTCGCGGTGTCGATGCCGAACTCGGTGACCCGCTGCGCGTTCGTGGACACCGCCACGAAATGCCGGGCGACCGCCGTCTCGTCACCGAGCTGCGCCAGGACCCATTCACGCGCAGAGCGGGCGTTGGTCATCGTCTCCAGCGTCCCGAACGTCTTCGAGGCGATGATGAACAGCGTCTCCTCGGCGGCCAGATCACGGGTCGCCTCGACGATGTCGGTCGAGTCGACGTTGGACACGAACCTGAACGTGAGATCGCGGCGGCTGTAGTGGCGCAGCGCCTCGTAGGCCATGACGGGCCCGAGGTCGGAGCCGCCGATGCCGACGTTGACGATGTTGCGGATCGGCTTGCCGGTGGCGCCCCTCCAGGCACCCGAGCGGACCTGGTCCGCGAACGCCTCCATCCGGTCGAGCACCTCGTGCACCTGCGCCACGACGTCCACTCCGTCGACGACGAGCGTGGACTCCTTCGGCATCCGCAGCGCCACGTGCAGCACCGGCCGGTGCTCCGAGACGTTGATCCGCTCGCCGGCGAACATCTGGTCGATGTGCTCGCGCAGCCCCGACTCCTCGGCGAGCCGGAGCAGCAGCCGCAGGGTCTCGTCGGTGATCCGGTTCTTCGAATAGTCCAGGTACAGGCCGGTGGCCTCGGCCGTCATCCGCTCGCCGCGTCCCGGATCGGCGGCGAACAGCTCGCGCAGGTGGCGTCCGGCGATCTCGGGGTGATGGCCCGCGAGCGCCTTCCACGCGGGACGCTCGCGCAGCGCGGTCGATGGCATGGCTTGCTCCTCCGATGGGTTCAGTCCGGCCGCTCGGCGCCGAGGTCAGGCCACGGCCTTGCTCTGCACGTCGATTCGCTCCATGAGGTCGCTCCAGGCCGCGACAAAGGACTTGGCGCCTTCGCTCTGCAACTCGGCGGCAAGCGCCTTGATGTCGACGCCCGCGTTCGCGAAGCGGGCCAGCATTGCCTTGGATGCGCCCCCGTCCGACGGCAGTGTCTCTCCGATTTCGCCATGGTCGAAGAAGGCTTTCAGGGTGTCGTCGGGCATCGTGTTGACCGTGAACGGCGCGGCCAGACCGTGGACGTAGAGCGTGTCGGAGGCGGCCGGGTCCTTCGTCCTCGTGCTGGCCCAGAGCAGCCGCTGCATGCGCGCGCCGGCATTCTCCAGCCGCTGGAAGTGCTCCGAGCCCATCACTTCGCGGTACGCCCGGTACACGTCGAGGCCGACGGCGAGGGCGAGGGTGTCGGTGAGGTCGGAGGGTGCGGTGTCCTTGACCGCCACGTCCCAGCGTGACATGAACACCGACGCGACCGAGCCGACAGCGGGGTCGTGCCCGGCCTGTACCCGGCGCTCGACGCCACGCAGGTAGGCGTCAGCCGCGGCCCGGTAGTGGTCTGCCGAGAACAGCAGCGTCACGTTCACCGGAACGCCCGAGGCGATGACCTCCTCGATCGCCGGCAGCCCCTCGGGCGTGCCGGGGATCTTGATGAAGAGGTTGCGCCGGTCGGCCCTGGCGTGCAGCGCCTTGGCGGCCGCCACCGTTCGCTGCGTGTCGTGGGCGAGCAGCGGCGAGACCTCCAGCGAGACCCAGCCGTCGACGCCGTCGGTGCGTTCGTGGATGGGCAGGAACAGGTCGGCGGCCCGCTGCAGATCCTCGATGGCCAGCTCGAAGAACAGCTCCTCGCCCTTGCGCCCGCCCGCCGCCTTCGCGCGGATCGCGTCGTCGTAGTCACCGGAGCCGATCGCCTTGTCGAAGATCGAGGGGTTGGAGGTGAGCCCTGTCACCGAGTACTGGTCGATGTAGTGCTGGATCTGGCCCGTATCGAGCATGGAACGGGTGATGTTGTCCAGCCAGATGCTCTGGCCCTGCTCATGGAGCGCCTGGGTTACGTTCACGCCTGCTCCCTACCGGCGGCCACGCACTCGCGGGCAACCTGGGTGACCTTCTCGGGAGTGAAGCCGAATTTGGTCAGCAGCATCTTGAGCGGCGCCGATGCCCCGAACGTGTGCATGCCGACGACCGCGCCGCCGTCACCGACGTAACGGTCCCAGCCGAGGGTCGCCGCCTGCTCGATGGCGACCCGGGCCCTGACCCCGGGCGGGATGACCGAGTCGCGGTATTCCTTGGGCTGACGGTCGAACAATTCCCAGCAGGGCATGCTGACCACGCGAGCCGCGAGGCCCTCGGCGGCGAGCTCGTCACGGGCCGCGAGCGCGAGTTGCACCTCCGACCCCGTGGCGAGCAGGACGACATCGGGTCTGCCGTCCGCCGCGTCGACCAGAACATAGGCTCCCCTGGCCACCCCGGATGCGGCCCCCGTCTCGGAGCGGTCGAGGGTCGGCAGTGCCTGTCGGGAAAGGACCAGCACCGCCGGCTCGTGCTTGAGCGCGGCGACGACCCGCCAGGTCTCGACGACCTCGTTCGCGTCGGCCGGGCGGAACACCAGCAGCCCCGGCATCGCGCGCAGCGACGCGAGCTGCTCGACCGGCTGGTGGGTGGGGCCGTCCTCGCCGACCCCGATCGAGTCATGGGTGAAGATGTGTACGACCGGGATCTCCATCAGCGCTGAGAGCCGGATCGCGCCGCGTGCGTAGTCCGAGAAGATCAGGAACCCCGACCAGTACGGGCGCAGCTTGGTCAGCGCCATCCCGTTCGTGATCGCGGTGGCGGCGTGCTCGCGGATCCCGAAGTGGAGGTTGCGCCCCGAGCGGTCATCGGCCTGGAAGTCGCCGGCGCCGGAGAACGTGAGGTTGGTCTTGGTAGACGGTGAGAGGTCCGCCGACCCGCCGAGCACCCACGGCACGGCTTGGGCGAGCGCGTTGAGCACCTGGCCGCTGGAGTCACGGCCGGCGATGCCTTTGGGGTCGGCCGGGAAGGTCGGCAGCGCCGACTCCCAGCCCTCCGGCAGGTCACGCCGCTGGATACGCTCCAGCTCGTCGGCGAGGTCGGGATGGGTGGTTCGGTAGGCCTCGATCCGAGCCTCCCAGCTCGTCCGGGCTTCGCGACCGCGCGCGCCGACGCCTGCGGCGAAGTGCTCGTAGACGCCGTCGGGAACGAAGAAGTCCTTGTCTTCAGGCATCCCGAGGAATCGCTTGGCCGACTTGACACCCTCCACGCCGAACGGCGCGCCGTGCGCCTTCGGGGTGTCCTCGACCGGTGACCCGTAGCCGATGTGGCTGTGCACCACGATGAGCGTCGGGCGCTCATGCTCGGACTTGAAGGTGTGCAGCGCGCGGGCCACGGCGTCGAGGTCGTTGGCGTCGGCCACGGTGGTGACGTTCCAGCCGTAGCCGATGAACCGGGCCGCCACATCCTCGGTGAACGCGATGTCGGTGTGGCCCTCGATCGTCACCCGGTTGGAGTCGTAGATCCAGCAGAGGTTCGACAGCCGCTGGTGGGCCGCGAGCGAGGCGGCCTCCGAGGCGATCCCCTCCATCATGCAGCCGTCGCCGGCCATCGCGTACACGTCGAAGTCGAAGACGGTGAAGTCGTCGCGGTTGTACCGGGCGGCGAGCCACTGCCCGGCGATCGCCATCCCGACCGAGGTCGCAACGCCCTGGCCGAGCGGGCCCGTCGTGGTCTCCACGCCGCTGGTCCACCGGTACTCCGGGTGCCCGGGACAGTGCGAGCCGAGCTGGCGGAACGTCCTGAGGTCGTCGAGGGTGACGGCGGGGCGGCCGAGGACCTCGTAGTCGGGGTCGACGGACTGCACGCCGGCGAGGTGCAACAGCGACCAGAGCAATGCGGAGGCGTGTCCCTCCGACAGTACGAAGCGGTCGCGGTTGGGCCAGATCGGGTCGGCCGGGTCGAAGCGCAGGAAGCGTTGCCAGAGCGTGTACGCGACCGGGGCGATTCCCATCGGTGTCCCCGGATGGCCGGAGTCGGCCGCCTGGATGGCGTCCATGCACAGCGTGCGGATCGTGTTGACGGAAAGGGTTTCCAGGTCGTTGTTGCTCAATGCGAGCCTCCCTGAAGGTGCTGCCCCTGCGCTCGAATCGGGCGCGGCAGACTAGGGTTGGGCTTTCCCGGCCGGGGCGAAGAGTGCCGCGCCGACAATGCCCGCATCGTTCAACAGCTGCGCCGGCACGATCTCGGTCCTGAGCTCGATGTGCGGCAGGAACTTGTCGGCCTTCTTGCTGACGCCACCGCCGATGACGATCAGGTCGGGCCACAGCAGCCTCTGGACGAGCTCGAGATACGTCTCCAGACGGTGCGCCCATTTCTTCCAGGACAGGTCGTCGTGCTCGCGCACCGACTCCGCGGCCCAGTCCTCGGCATCCATGTGGTGCAGCGGCAGGTGTCCCAGTTCGCTGTTGGGCACCAGGTACCCGTCGGAGAAGACGGCGCTGCCGATGCCGGTGCCGAGCGTCACCATGACGACGACGCCCTTGCGTCCCTTGCCGGCGCCGAAGCGCATCTCGGCGATCCCGGCCGCGTCGGCGTCGTTCACCACCCTCACGTCGCGACCGGTCGCTCGTGCGAAGAGCTGGGCCGCGTCCGTGTCCATCCAGGCAGGATCGATGTTGGCCGTCGTCTGGACTTTGCCGCCCCGGATGACGGCCGGGAGTGTCAGCCCGACGGGTCCTGGGACGCCGATCTGGGAGAGCACCTGCACGACCACGTCCGCGACTGCCCCCGGGGTGGCCGGATGCGGGGTCGGGATCCGGACCCGCTCACCGATGAGGCTGCCGAGTTCGAGGTCGACCGGCGCTCCCTTGATACCGGTTCCGCCGATGTCGACCCCCAGCACGTGGGCCGTCTTGTCCTGACTTGCCTGCGCCACTGCCCGCTCCCCTCAGGGGCTGGCCCAAAATGTGTTGTTTGAATTTTGGACATCCAGCCCCGTAAGAGCTTCGCCATACAATTCTCAATAGTCCCACATGTCATTTATATTCGCCACATCAGTCTTATGGGTTTTTTGAAATCCAAGGGGTGTATTCGAGAATCGCGCACCCTATAAAGGGCATCGGCCTTCTCCTCTGCTCGAGAGGAACGCGACTGCGACTCATGCCGGCCGCGACGGTATCCTCCAGCAACTTTCGGAAATCAAGCCGACCGGGAACCCGTCCCCCAAATCCCCCGCATCCACGAGCCGATGCCTCCCCCCACCCGGACCGGCCGCGACCAGAGCTTACGGAGGCGTGATGCCAACCCGCCCGATCCGCCTGCTTCTTGCCGACGTCGACGGCACTTTGGTCACGAGCGACAAGGTCCTCACCGGCCGCGCCGTCCGGGCGGTCCACAAGCTCTACGCCGCCGGCGTCCTCTTCGCGGTGACCAGCGGGAGACCGCCCCGCGGCATGTCCATGATCATCGAGCCCCTGACGCTGGCCACTGAACTCGCCGCCTTCAACGGTGGTCTCGTCGTCAACCCGGATATGACCGTTGCCGAGCAGCAGGTCGTTCCCGCGGAGGTGGTGGCCCCGGTCGTCGCGCTGATGGAGTCGTTCGGCCTCGGCGCCTGGATCTACCGGGGTGCCGACTGGTACGTCCGCGACGTGAAGGGGCCGCACGTGGATCGCGAGAGCTGGACGGTGCAGTTCGCGCACACGCTCGTTCCCGGCTTCTTCGCGCCCACGCTCGTTCCCGGCTTCGACGGGCTCGAGCAGGGCACCGCCAAGGTCGTCGGGGCCGGCTATGACCACCAGGTCGCCGAGGCGGCCGCGGTCGCAGCTCGCGCGCAGTGCGGCGAGCATGTCTCGGCCGCCCGCTCGCAGCCCTACTACCTCGATGTGACCCATCCGCAGGCCGACAAGGGGGGTGAGTGGCGCGCTCCACCTGGACGCCCGGCACCGCGCCCGCTCCACATAGGTGTGGGTCGACGGCAGACGGGATGGGAGTTGGTTGGGTCGGTGGGGGGGCAGACGAGCCGACGAACTCTGGAGGCTGGCGGGGCCTTTTCCCAAAGAAGGGGCTATTTCGTTCGCGCTGGGCCGCAGCCAGTTCGGAGCTTCACTGTTCTATCTCGGCGTGTCCCTCGCCGAGGCAGGCACCGGCGCTGTTTGAATCGTCATATGACCAAGGGTGACGACGCGGCTCTTTTTGGTAACCGATTCTTGACCGTGCCCGCTCCCTCGGAGACCTTCCCCGAGGAAGGCATGGCTGCGACGGACGCAATGAGGCTGCTGGATGTGGACCTCGCCATGGAGGGTGATCCGCAGCGTAACCTCGCCACGTTTGTCACTACTTGGATGGAGCCGGAGGCGCAACGGATCATCGCCGAGAATCTCCACCGCAATTTCATCGACCATGCGGAGTACCCGATTTCCGCCGAGATCGAGCAGCGTTGCGTGCGCATGCTCGCCAGCCTCTTCAACGCGCCGGGCACGACAACCGGATGTCGGACCCAGGGCTCGTCCGAGGCGATCATGCTCGGGGCGCTGTCGCTGAAGTGGAAGTGGCGGGAGCGCCGCCGGGCGGCCAATCTGTCGGTCGACCGACCCAACTTGGTCTTCGGCGGGGACGTCCACGTCGTGTGGGAGAAGTTCTGCCGCTACTTCGACGTCGAGCCGCGGATCGTGCCGCTTGCCGAGGGCAAGTACACGATCGGCCCGGAGGACGTGGAGCCTCACCTCGACGGGAACACGATCGGCGTCGTGGCCGTCCTCGGCACCACGTTCACCGGCCACAAGGACGACGTCGTCGGGATCGACAAGCTCCTGCGGGACGTCCGCAAGGAGCGGGACCTCGACATCCCGATCCACGTCGACGGAGCCAGCGGCGGCTTCGTGTGGCCCTTCCTCTATCCGGACTCGAAATGGGACTTCCGGCTCGAGCAGGTCCGTTCGATCAACGTCTCGGGACACAAGTACGGCCTGGTCTACCCCGGCATCGGCTGGCTGGTCTTCCGCGAGGAGTCCGACCTGCCCATGGACCTCGTGTTCTACGAGAACTACTTGGGCAAGACCGACGCGACGTTCACGCTGAACTTCTCCACCGGCGCGTCGATGGTGCTCGCGCAGTACTACAACTTCGTCCGGCTCGGTCGTCAGGGCTACACCTACGTCATGAAGATGTTGCAGGAGAACGCACACGCGTTGGCGGACAACCTGCGTAGCAGCGGCCGCTTCGAAGTGATCGGGAGCGACCTCGAGCAGTTGCCGCTGGTTGCTTTCCGCCTTGCTGGCAAGCACGCCTACGACGAGTCCGACGTCGCCTGGCAGCTCTCGGCCGAGCGCGGCTGGATGGTGCCGGCGTACACGCTCCCGCCCGACGCGGAGCGGGTGAAGATCATGCGTGCCCTGGTCAAGGAGACCTTGAGCCGCGAGCAGATCGATCGCCTGAGCCAGGACATTGCCGACGCGTGTCGCACGTTGGACGACAAGGGTGCGACCCATGAGGTCGAGCGGGCCCAGGTCAAGCGCGGCACGGGCTACTGACGCACCTCTGCTCCCCGGTCGCACACACCTGCTGGCTCTGAGGGCGTCTCCACCGCGAGCCTGCCTCGGGTAGATCTGTTGCGCGTGCCAGTTACGTACCAGATCGAACGGTCTGCCCGAACCAAGGGCGCCACGCCCGGGCCTCGTCCTCCGGCTGCCGGACGCGCACAAGGACCTGCGGAGCGAGAAGTATCTGGTCCCGGTCCCTCACGCCTGACCGGCCCCGGGTGCGGTGGCTGGGCATACCCGCCCGCCCTACCGTGAACAGGGGGAGCGGGCGTGTCTCTGTACCGAATCGACGAGGAGGCCACGGGTGCCCCTTCGCGGTGGGCTGGAATGGCTGCGGGCCCGTGATCCGGGCCTGCGGGCGGTGCGGCGTTCGGCGCGGGTGACGCTCGTGGCCTGCACGGGGTTCTACGTGGCGCGCTACGGCCTGGGAAACCATGTCGCGGCAATCTACGCGCTGTTCGGCGCGATCGCCTCCGGTGGGATGTCCTTCGTCCCGGGTACGCCGCGTGAGCGCGCCCGCACGCTGCTGGCGGTGCTGCCGGCTGCGGCCGCGCTGGTCACCCTGGGGACCGTGCTCGGGGTGCACTCATGGACGGCGGCCCTCGGGATGCTCGGGGTGGGCTTCCTGGTTTCGTTCGCCGGGGTGGGCGCGCCCCGACTGGGCGGGCTGGCAGGCGGCCTCCAGGCGCTCTACATCCTGGCGTGCTTTCCGCCGTACGCCCCCGCGACGCTGGGGGCGCGCCTGGCCGGGCTGGCGACCGGGATGGTGCTGATGGCTGCAGCGGAGATGTGGCTGGTGCCGGCTCCCCCGCCGGGGCGTTACGCGGACCGGCTGGCGCGCGCCGCGGCGGTGGCATCCCGGACGCTGCGGGCGCTCGCGGCGGAGTCGCGGTCACCACCGTTCGACAGCCGGGAGCGGCTGATCACGGCGTCACAAGAGCTGCGGATGAGCCGGGTGCCGGACGACGAGCGTCCGACATCGGCGTCGGCGCGGCACCGGGCGCTGTGCCAGGGCGCCACCTACATGCGTCATCTGCTGGCCCAGACCTGGCAGTTGGCACAGGAAGCTCGCGATACCCCCGGCACCCGTGACCCCGCGGCGGCCCGGCTGCTGCAAGCGTCGGCCACCGCATGCCACGGCGTCGCACTCGGGCTGTCCGGCCGGGGCCCGGCGCCTTCCGACGCCCCGTACACCGCCGGCGCGGCGGACTTCGAGGCCCATCGCATCCGCCTGCCGATCTGGCGCGCGAACAGCGCGGCCGTGGTGCGCGGCGGCGCGATCGCCCTCGACATCGCGCACACCGGGACCTTCCTGGTCACGGCGGTGCGCATCGCGCTCGGCGCGCCCGTGCCCGCGGACACGACGCCACCTGCGGAGCGGCCGGGCCCGTTCTGGTACGCAGGCCGGCCTACGCTCTCGCTCTACGCGCGCCGCCTGCAGACCCATCTCACGCCCCGGTCGGTGTACTTCCAGAACGCCGTCCGGATCGCGCTGGCCCTGTCCGCCGCCCGGCTGATCGTGGGCGCGCTCGACCTGGGCCACGGCCTCTGGGCGCTGCTGGCCACCATCACCGTGATGGGAACCAGCGCCACGGGCACCCGTACGGCGCTCTGGCCGGCGTTCGGCGGCACGCTCGCGGGCGCCGCCGTGGTAGCTGTGATGCTGTACTTCGTCGCCGACCACGTGGCGGTGTACGCGGTCGTGCTGCCGCCCCTGTACCTCCTGGCGTTCTCCGCGGGGCCCGTGCTCGGCATGGGCTGGAACCAGGCGTTCTCCACGATCGCCGCAGCCGCCGCCTTTGCCCAGCTCGGTCCCGCCCAGCCGGGGCTGGCCGCCGTCCGGTTCACGGACGTCGTCATCGGCGGCGTCACAGGCGCCCTGGTCGGGCTGCTGGCCTGGCCGCAAGGCGGCACCGGGGAACTTCGGCGGGCCTGCTCACGGCTGCTGGACCAGAGCACCTGGTCCGTCACCGAGATCATCGACACCATCGCCGGGGACGGGACGGCCGGCGACGCGCCGGCCCGGGCCCGCCTCGCCCAGCTGATCGCGGAGGCGAGCTACGCGCAGTACGCCACCGAGCGCGGCGACCCGGACCCGGCGCACCCCGCCGACAAGGACTGGATGGCCATCCTGCTGGCCGGGAACCGAGTGATCACCATGGGGCAGAACCTGCTCGACCACTGCCCTCCAGGCGTGCTGGCGGCCTGGCCGCTCAGCGCCGCGCACCTGCGCGACGCCGCCCACCGTCTCCGGCTGACTGCGCTGCCACTGATGTACGACCTGCGCTCCAGGAAGCCATGCCGAGCGCCCGTCGAGCCCCCGGCCCCGGACGTGCCGACGGAGCACGCCGTCATCGCCGACGTGTGCGCCGCCTCGGACGGCCGGGCGCCCGACCCGATGTCGTACTACGCCGTCGACGCCGCCATCTGGCTGGCGAGCCTACAGCGGTTGGTCACGGCGATCAGTCCGTCCACGGAAGGTCGGACAGCAGCGCAGGGTTGACCACCGCGAGGTTCGTGGCGACGTCCTCACGGGGCATGGCGGGCCATGGGATCGTGCGGGCGCCGCGGTACTTGGCGGGCAGTAGCGACTGCTGCTCCCCGGCGAGCCGGGCATCCCGGTCCGGGTGGCTGTAGTGAGCGTTGTCTGCGACAGGCCAGTACCGAGGTGGTGTCGGCGGCGGGGTGTACCAGGCGCGTTCGAAGTTCTTCCGAATCCCGGCGTACGCCAGTCCGTGCTCGGCGGTGACCCGCCACGCTGTGAACGACAGAGCGTCCCGCCGCGCGGCCTCTCGCGAAGCATGTCGGATATGCCAGAGGCCGCCGGGAGTGCTTACCGAACCGCGGTGGACAGCCCCTTCGGCACCCTATTAGTCCGGTTCAGAGGCACACTTCTCCTGTTCGGTCAGCCCCCAGACGCCGGGGTTGCCGACGCCCGCACGTCCCTTTCCCGGGGTGCGGGCGGCGTGTGTGCGGGATACGCTTTTGAGTGGAAAAACAGGTTCTCCGGGCGGTTTTATAGACGCCCGAGCCTTATTCGCGATGATCAGTTCTTTCTGCGGAGACCTTTTCTGCGGAGACCTTTGACGTGCGTGATGGCCCCCTTTCGTATGCGCAGGGGTGAGCAACAGCCGAATCCCCTCTTCGAAGGCGTGCCTCACGCTTCGGGCGCCGTACGGTGCCGCCTCAAGGCCCGCAGCCTTGCAGTCCCTGAAACGGAGTTCGGGATGAGAGTTGTCGTTGATCTTTCCCGATGTGAAGGGTATGCGCAGTGCGCGTTCCTGGCACCGGACGCGTTCCGGATGCACGGCGAGGAAGCGCTGATGTACAACCCGAAGCCGGACGACGTCCAGCGTGAACAGGTGCTGCGCGCTGCGGCGGCCTGCCCGGTCCAGGCCATTCTGGTCGACCAGCTGGAGAGACGGGACGTACCGGTGGAGGCGTCGCCGTGATGAGCAGCGCCGACACCTTGCAAGCATTCAGGCGTGACGGCCGCATCGTGATCGTCGGGGCGTCACTGGCGGGACTTCGGGCCGCGGAGGCTCTGCGCGAGGAGGGCTTCACCGGTTCGCTGACCATGATCGGTGACGAGCTGGGCGAACCCTACGACCGGCCCCCGCTGTCCAAGCAGGTACTGACCGGGTGGGTGCCGGCCGGGAACACCACGCTGCCGCGACGCCGTGACATCGATGCGCAATGGCTGCTGGGCGTACCCGCCGACGGGCTGGACCTGGCCACCAACCACGTACACATCGCCGACGGACGCGAGGTCCCCTTCGACCGAGTACTGATCTCCACCGGGGTGCGGGCCCGGCCGTGGTTCGTGGAGAGCGAGGCAGCGCTCGACGGAGTGTTCGTCGTACGTACTCGCGAGCATGCCGAAGGTCTACAGCGAGCCCTCGCCGCAGGGCCCTCCCGCGTCCTGGTCATCGGTGCGGGATTCACCGGCTCCGAGATCGCCTCCATCTGCCGCGAGCGGGACATCCCGGTGACCGTCGCCGAACTCGCGCCGGCCCCGCTGGTCGGGGCGCTCGGTGCCATGATCGGTGACGTCGCGGCCGGCATGCAGCGCGCTCACGGGGTCGACCTGCGCTGCGGTGTCAAGGTAACCCGGCTGGAGGGCGACGCGCAGGGGCGGCTTCGCCGTGCCCACTTCGACGACGGCAGCACGATCGACGCCGACGTGGCGGTGGTGGCACTCGGCGGCATCCGCAACACCGAGTGGCTGCGCGGCTCGGGACTGGCGGCAGGCCCATGGGGCATCGCCTGCGACACGGGCTGCCGCGCCCTCGACCTCAACGGCCTGATCACCGACGACATCTTCGTCGCCGGAGACGTGGCACGCTGCCCGAACCCGATCTACGAATACCGTCTCATCTCGCTGGAACACTGGGTCAACGCCGTGGAGCAAGCCAGAGTCGCGGCGCACAACATGCTCAGCGCCCAGGCGGACCGCTGGCCCCATCTGTCCATCCCGACGTTCTGGTCGATCCAGTTCGGCGTCAACATCAAGTCCGTCGGCGTACCGACCTTCGCCGACGAGGTCGTCGTCACCCAGGGATCCGTGCCCGACCACCGCTTCGTCGCCGCATACGGCTACCAGGGCCGCGTCACCGCGGCAGTCAGCTTCAACAACGCCAAGTGGCTGGACCACTACCGGCAGTTGATCGAGACGGCCGCGCCCTTCCCGCCCCCCTGCCCCACGCCCGACGAGCCTCCCGACGCAAAACCCGTGCCCGTCGACTTCCCCGGCCCCGCCCTGCTCGCCCAGGGAGCCACCGTGGTCGTCACCGGCCACGACCCAGGAGAGCGGCGCGTCACCGCTGCGTGGCAGCACCACCGGTAGGAAGGTAGGCAGGAGGAAACAGGAGGAAGAGCGACATGACCGTGATCCAGACGCCCGACACCCTGCACCGGATCCTCGACTACTCCTCCCGCGCCGACCCCTACCCGCTCTACGCCGAACTGCGCAAGACACCGGTGGCCCTGCAGGAGGACGGCAGCTACGTCATCAGTACCTACCGCGAACTCAGCGGCATCCTGCACGACCCGCACCTGAGCTCCGACGTCCGCAATCTGACGCATCCGATGCCCGCGATGCAGGAACACGCCACGCCGTCGTTCATCAACCTCGACCCGCCCGAGCACGACCGCCTACGACGCCTGGCCATGCGCCACTTCGGCCCCCCGCACACTCCGGGCCTGGTGACCGGTATGGAACCCGACCTGACCGCCACCGTCAACGGCCTGATCGACGACTTCGCGGGCAAGGAACGCATCGACATCGTCGACGACTTCGCCTACCCGTTCCCCGTCACCGTGATCTGCCACCTGCTCGGCGTGCCACGCGAGGACGAGCCACGGTTCCACCTGTGGGTGAACGCCATCGTCGACTCGCTCGACTACAACCCCAAGACCGACCCGAAGGAGAAACTCGACAACGGCGTGCAGGCCAGGAAAGACCTGTTCCAGTACCTCGGCGGGCTGCTGGAACAACGCCACGGCCGGCCCGGCGACGACCTCCTGACACGGATGGCCAACGACGACGGTCCCGACGGACGCATGACGGACGACGAAATCGTCAGCACCGCGCACCTGCTGCTCATCGCCGGCCACGAGACCACCGTCAACCTCATCACCAACGGCATGCTCACCCTGCTGCGCCACCCGCAGATACTGCAGCGGCTGCGCGACGAACCGGACCTGATCGTGCCGCTCGTCGAGGAACTGCTGCGCTACGAGCCCCCCGTCCACATCATTCCCTGGCGAGCGGCATACAGCGACATCACCGTCGCCGACACCGTCATCCCCAAGGGCTCGCAGATCATGCTCATGCTCGCCTCAGGCAGCCGCGACCCGGACCGCTTCCACGACCCCGACACCTTCAACCCCGACCGACAGGACAACCAGCACCTGGGCTTCGGCAGCGGCATCCACCTGTGCTTCGGCGGCCCGATGGCCCGACTGGAGACCCAAACCGCGCTGACCGCGCTCGTACGCCGCCTGGAACGCTCCACACTGGTCGCCGACCCACCGCCCTACCGGCCCAGCCCCATCCTGCGTGGCCCCATCCACCTGCACATCGAACAGAGCTGACGCCGAACGCGGCAGCCGCACGTCGTGCGCATTCCGCAACTTGTCTGACGGGCCGTCAGTAGTCGCTGCGTTCAGTGATGGTTCGTCAAGAAGCGTCCGCGCCTCGACGTGGCAGGAGTGACGTGTGTGCCGGATAGTGGACGCAGGAGGTTTCTTCCGAGACATCGGAGTTTGCAACGGACCGCTGCCCTCCCATCGCCGAACACGGTTTGGTGGGCGACCTGCAGACCGCCGCGCTCGTCTCGTCGCAAGGCGTCGTCAACTGGTTCGCCGCTCCCAGGTTCGCTTCGCCCAGCATCTTCGCCGCCCTGCTCGACCACGACCGCGGCGGGTACATGCGGCTGGCCCCCGAACCCCCCGACGTGACCTGCAAGCAGCTCTACTACCCCGACACGGCCATCCTCGTCACCCGGTTCATGTCACCGGACGGAGTGGGCGAGGTGATCGACTTCATGCCCCCGGACCAGACCCGCACCGCCACCGACAGGCACACCCTGGTCCGCTGCGTCCATGCCGTGCGGGGGACCGTCGAATTCACCCTTGAGTGCCGGCCACGCTTCGACTACGGCCGCGCCGAGCACGAACTCGAACTCGGCGAGAACGGCACTCTATTCCGGGCCCCGGGGATCGACGGGCACCTGCAGTCCACCTTCCCGCTGGAGCGGGACGGCCAGGACGTGCGCGCCAAGGTGACTCTGAAAGCCGGCGAATCCGGCGGTGCGGTGTTCACCGTCTGCGCATCCGGCGGCGAGGCGCCCCCACCCCCCCACGATCGAAGGGCTCACCTGGCACTTGGAGGAGGTCAGCCTGTTCTGGCAGCGCTGGCTGCGCCAGTCCCGCTACCGGGGACGGTGGCCCGAGCTGGTGCACCGCTCGGCCATCACCCTCAAGCTCCTCACCTATGCCCCCACGGGCGCTCTGATCGCGGCTGCCACCATGGGCCTCCCCGAGCAGGTCGGCGGCGAGCGGAACTGGGACTACCGGTTCACCTGGGTACGCGACGGCTCGCTGTCCGTGCGGGCCATGCTTGACCTCGGCTTCGTCGAGGAGGCCACCGCCTTCGTCCACTGGCTGGTGGACAGGCTGCGGGAGCGCGAGGGCAAGGAGGAGGAGCCGCTCCAGACGATGTACCGGATCGACGGCAGTCCCGACCTCCCGGAGGAGACACTCGATCACTTCGAGGGCTATCGCGGCTCCGCGCCCGTCCGCATCGGCAACGGCGCCGCCGACCAGCTCCAGCTGGACATCTACGGCGAGGCCATGTATGCGGTGTCCCAGGGAGCAGAAATCGCACACCAGGCCAGTTCCCGGGGATGGCATGCACTTGCCAGGGCGCTGGACTGGTTCGCCGACGCCTGGGACCGGCCGGACGAGGGCATCTGGGAGACCCGCGGCGGCCGCCAGGACTTCACCTACAGCCGGGTGATGTCGTGGGTTGCCTTCGACCAGGGGATGCGCCTGGCCGAGTCGTTCCGCAGGCCCGCCGACATGGAGCGGTGGCGTACGGCGAGAGACACCGTATGCGAGCAGATCATGGAACGAGGGTGGAGCGAGAAGGAGCGCGCCTACGTCCAGCACTACGACGGCGACGTCCTGGACGCCTCGCTGCTGCTCATGCCCAGGGTCGGGTTCATCGCCCCGAAGGACCCGGCGTGGCTCTCCACGCTCGACGCGATGGAGCGCAAGCTCGTCTCCGACAGCCTCGTCTACCGCTACGACCCGGCGGCATCGCCGGACGGGCTGCGCGGCTCGGAGGGCACCTTCAGCCTGTGCACCTTCCTCTACGTCGACGCACTGGCCCGGGCGGAGCGGCAGTCCCAGGCCCGCTACACCTTCGAGAAGAGCGCTGGCGCACCCATCTGCGTGATCGCGGTCGTCGACAAACCGCCCGGACTCTCGGCGGAGGAGGCCGAGCGGGTCTTCGAGCGCTTCTACCGCGTCGCCCCCTCCCGCTCCCGCACCCCCGGCGGCAGCGGTCTCGGCCTCGCCATCGCCGCAGCGATCACCCAGGGCCACGGCGAACGCATGGAGCTGCCCCTTGGCCGACGGGGCTCGACCCGTCTGAGAAAGAGTGCCCAACGCCGCAGTGTGTCCTCGTCGGCGCCTGGGGGTGACGAGTCATGTTTGCCCAGCGTGCACCCATCACATTTGCGTGAATCCGCAACTATCCGGGAAGTGATCTTGGTGTCGCCGGGAAGTGCACCCTCAACTGGCTGCATCGTCGCTGGTCAGTGAGACTCGTGAACGACCCAGTCTTTATGGCGATGCGGAAATGAGGGCCTCGACCTGGCGGTCGGGGTCCTCGTTGCGTTGTCGTACGTGATCGTGATGCCCAGGGCTTCGCAGAGGGGCTCGTTCCTGTCGGTGCCGGCGGCGTGGATACGTTGCGCGCCGTTGATCCACTGGGTGACGACGGCTGGGTCGGCTCCGGGGGGGGGCGAGGGCAGCCTGGCTGAGTGCGGCGGGCGTGGCGGTGAGCCGCTCAGGGTGGAAGGCCCGGGCGATCCATGCATCCAGTGCCCGGCAGACGATGTCTTCGCGCAGGTTGATGGTGCGCGGGTGGTCGAGCCCGGGGCAGAGGGCTGCTTCCTGTTCCTTGTGCGCGCATCGGTAGTGGACGCGGTCGCGGATCGGAGAGGGCTGCGACTTCCGTCCGCACAGAGTGCACCGCACCCGTCCTCGCAGGACGCAGGACGCAGGACGCAGGTACGCCGGCCGCTTCGCCGGCTGAGGCGTTCTTCCTTGCGCCGTCTGTTCTGGACCTCGTGGCCGGTGTGGCGGGGGTCGAGGAGGATCGCTCCGACGACGCCGGTCTCCGACGCCGCAGGCGGCGGCCCCCAGCGGGGCGGGCGCCCCCACGGGGGAAGGGCGGACGCTAACAAGGGGGGGGTGAACGGGCGGGCCCCCGGACCGCGGCCCCAGAAGG
>NZ_JBFAET010000146.1:0-22596 GCF_040642095.1 Streptomyces sp. NPDC020362 | reverse complement strand
TCCGGTGATCATGTGGGTGGCCAATCCGGTCACCAGCAGCGCTGCGATCACGTGGAGGGGGGGGCAGGGCCCCCGGACGTCGGGCGCAGCAGACCTCAGCAGCCCAGCAGACGGCTGGCGAGGTACCCCTCGATCTGGTCGAGAGACACCCGCTCCTGCTTCATCGAGTCCCGCTCACGCACGGTCACCGCGTTGTCCTCGAGCGTGTCGAAGTCGACGGTCACGCAGTACGGCGTACCGATCTCGTCCTGACGGCGGTAACGGCGGCCGATGGCACCGGCGTCGTCGAACTCGATGTTCCAGTTCTGGCGCAGCGCCTGGGCGAGCCCCTTGGCCTTCGGGGACAGCTCGGGGTTGCGGGACAGCGGGAGCACCGCGACCTTCACCGGGGCCAGACGGTGGTCGAGGCGCAGCACCGTCCGCTTCTCCATCTTGCCCTTGGCGTTCGGCGCCTCGTCCTCGACGTAGGCGTCGAGCAGGAAGGCCAGCATGGTGCGGCCGACACCGGCCGCGGGCTCGATGACGTACGGGGTCCAGCGCTCGCCGGCCTCCTGGTCGAAGTACGACAGGTCCTGGCCCGAAGCCTTCGAGTGCGCGCCCAGGTCGTAGTCCGTCCGGTTCGCGACACCCTCCAGCTCGCCCCACTCGCTGCCGCCGAACTGGAAGCGGTACTCGATGTCGGCGGTGCGCTTGGAGTAGTGGGAGAGCTTCTCCTTCGGGTGCTCGTACCAGCGCATGTTCTCAGTGCGCAGACCCAGGCCGGTGTACCAGTTCCAGCGCTGCTCCATCCAGTACTCCTGCCACTTCTCGTCCTCGCCCGGCTTGACGAAGAACTCCATCTCCATCTGCTCGAACTCGCGGGTGCGGAAGATGAAGTTGCCGGGCGTGATCTCGTTGCGGAAGGACTTGCCCATCTGCGCGATGCCGAACGGCGGCTTGCGTCGCGAGGTGGTCTGCACCTGGGCGAAGTTGGTGAAGATGCCCTGGGCGGTCTCGGGACGCAGGTAGGCGACGGAGCCGGAGTCCTGGGTCGGGCCGAGGTGGGTGGAGAGGAGACCCGAGAACTGCTTGGGCTCGGTGAACTGGCCCTTGTTGCCGCAGTTCGGGCAGTTGATGTCGGCCAGGCCGTTCTCCGGGGCGCGGCCCTTCTTCTCCTCGTACGCCTCTTCCAGGTGGTCGGCACGGAACCGCTTGTGACAGGCGGTGCACTCGGTCAGCGGGTCCGTGAAGGTGGCGACGTGACCGGAGGCGACCCAGACCTCGGAGGCAAGGATCACGGACGAGTCGATACCGACGACGTCCTCGCGCGACGTCACCATGTAGCGCCA
Source organism: Streptomyces sp. NPDC020362 (assembly GCF_040642095.1). NCBI lineage: Bacteria > Bacillati > Actinomycetota > Actinomycetes > Kitasatosporales > Streptomycetaceae > Streptomyces > Streptomyces sp. NPDC020362. The sequence continues at coordinate 21,268 of NZ_JBFAET010000146.1, read as the reverse complement.
CCACTGACGCTTGATGTTCTCCTTGAGCTCGACACCCAGCGGTCCGTAGTCCCAGGCGGCACGCTGTCCGCCGTAGATCTCACTGCACGGGAAAACGAAGCCACGGCGCTTGCTCAGGCTGACGATGGTGTCGATCTTGTCGGCGGCCACGGTGCTCTCTTCATTACGTCGACGGGCGTTGAAGCGAGATGCTTCCAGCGAATGATTCAGGTTACCGGCGCAGGCTCCCCCTCGGCCAAATCGGCCCCCCTCTCTCCGGCCTCCCACCAGGGTTGTTGACAACGGTTTCCATGTTTGTTGAAAATGACTGTCATGAACGTACGACGACGCCTCATACCCGCGGCCGCTGCGACCGCGGTCACCGCCCTCGGGCTCGGCTCCCTCACCGCCTGTTCCGGTGGCTCCGCCGTAGCGGCCAACACCAGCAAGTTCGACGTCGTCGCCTCGTTCTACCCGATGGCCTTCCTCGCCGAGCGGATCGGCGGCAGTCACGTCCACGTCACCACGCTCACCTCCCCCGGCCAGGAGCCGCACGACCTGGAGATCAGCCCGCAGCAGATCGCCGGCCTCCAGGAGTCCGACGCGGTCCTGTACCTGAAGAGCCTCCAGCCCTCCGTCGACGACGCGGTGGCCCAGTCCTCGGTGAAGACGAAGATCGACGCGGCCTCCCTGACCACACTGGAGCAGCACGGCAACGAGGTCGGCGGCCACGCGGCCGCGCACGACACGCACCAGGGCGAGGAGTCCGGCGGCAAGGACCCGCACCTCTGGCTCGACCCGGTGCGCTACGCCCAGGTCGCCGAGGGCGTCGGCAAGGCCTTCGAGAAGGCCGACCCCGAGCACGCGGCGGACTACCGGAAGAACACCACGGCCCTCGTGAACAGGCTGCACGGCCTGGACGAACAGTTCAAGGACGGCCTCGCGCACACCAGGACCAAGGTCTTCATCACCACGCACGCCGCCTTCGGCTACCTCGCCGAGCGCTACGGCCTCACCGAGGAGGCCATCAACGGCCTCGACCCCGAGTCCGAGCCCAGCGCCGTGCGCGTGAAGGACCTGGAGAACATGGCCAGGGCCGACGGGGTCACCACCGTCTTCTACGAGACGCTGGTCAGCGACAAGACCGCGAAGACGATCGCGGGTGACACGGGTCTGAAGACGGACGTCCTCGACCCGATCGAGGGCATCACGGCCAAGTCCCGGGGCAAGGACTACTTCTCGGTCCAGGAAGCCAACCTCAAGGCGCTCCAGCAGGCGCTGGGCGCCCAGTGACCGGCACGGAGGACGACACCATGGGCGAGCCCGTCATAACCATGCGCGGGGTGCGGGCAGAGCTGGGCTCGCGCCCGGTGCTGCGCGGCATCGACCTGACCGTGCGCGCCGGCGAGGTCGTCGCGCTGCTCGGCGCGAACGGCTCCGGCAAGTCGACGGCGGTGCGCAGCATCATCGGCCAGGTGCCGGTGAGCGGCGGCACGATCGAGCTGTTCGGCACCCCGCGCCGCAGCTTCAAGGAGTGGGGGCGCGTGGGCTACGTACCGCAGCGCACCACGGCCGCGGGCGGGGTCCCCGCCACGGTGACCGAGATCGTCTCCTCGGGCCGCCTGGCCCGCACCCGCTTCGGCCTCTTCCGCAGGGCGGACCGCGAGGCCGTGCACCGGGCCCTGGAGCTGGTCGGCATGGCGGACCGTGCCAAGGACTCGGTGACCGCGCTCTCCGGCGGCCAGCACCAACGGGTGCTGATCGCCCGCGCCCTGGCCGCCGGGCCGGAGCTGCTGATCATGGACGAGCCGATGGCGGGCGTCGACCTGGCCAGCCAGGAGGTGCTCGCCCACACGCTCCGCGAGCAGGTCGCGTCCGGTGCGACGGTCCTGCTCGTCCTGCACGAACTGGGCCCGCTGGAGCCGCTGATCGACCGGGCCGTCGTCCTGCGCGACGGCTGTGTCGTGCACGACGGCCCGCCGCCACGGGCGGTCGGCCAGCATGCCCTGCCCGGCCACGACCACGTACACCCGCACGCACCCGCGGGCGCCGAACCGATCCGCACGGGACTGCTGAGCTGATGGACCTCCTGAACTACGCCTTCATGCAGCGGGCGCTCATCGCGGCCGTCCTGGTCGGCATCACCGCGCCCGCGATCGGCATCTACCTGGTCCAGCGCCGCCAGCCCCTGATGGGCGACGGCATCGGGCACGTGGCGATGACCGGTGTCGGTCTCGGCTTCCTGCTGCATGCCTCGCCGGTGTGGATGGCCACGGCCGTCTCCGCGCTCGGCTCGGTCCTGATGGAACTGATCCGCTGGTACGGCAAGGCACGCGGCGACATCGCCCTGGCGATGCTCTTCTACGGCGGCATGGCCGGCGGCGTGATGTTCGTCAACATCGCGCCGGGCGGCTCCAACGCCAACCTGATGTCGTACCTGTTCGGCTCGCTGTCGACGGTCGCCCCCTCGGACGTGACCGCCATCGTGATCCTCGCCGCGTTCGTGGCCGCCGTGACCCTCGGGCTGCGCCGCCAGCTGTTCGCGGTCAGCCAGGACGAGGAGTTCGCGCGGGTCACGGGGTTGCCGGTGCGCGCCATGAACCTGCTCGTCGCGGTCACCGCGGCCGTCACGGTGACCGTCGCCATGCGGGTGGTCGGTCTGATCCTGGTCTCCGCGCTCATGGTCGTACCGGTCGCCGCCGCGCAGCAGCTCACCCGCAGCTTCGCCGCGACCTTCGCGATCGCCGTCGCCATCGGTGTCACCGTGTCGGTCGGCGGCGCGATCACGTCCTTCTACCAGGACGTTCCGCCCGGTGCGACGATCGTCCTGCTGACCATCGGCGCGTTCGTCGTCCTCACCGCCGTGGCCACCCCGCTGGCCCGCCGACGCGCCCGCGCGGCCGCCGCGGCACAGCCCGCGGGCGACCCCGCGGAGTGCTCGCTTCCAGCCACCCGGGAGGCTGCCGACGAGGTCGGCGTCTGACCGCTCACGGCCCGGGCTGGCAGAATGGCCCGGGCAGACGCGAGACGTGAGCCCGGGGAGACAGGCGCTCCGCAGGCGAACGAGCCATCCAAGGAGGCAACCGGTGACGACCGCTGGACCGCCCGTGAAGGGCCGCGCCACCCGGCAGCGGGCCGCTGTGGCGGCGGCCCTGGACGAGGTCGACGAGTTCCGCAGCGCGCAGGAACTGCACGACATGCTCAAGCACAAGGGCGACTCGGTCGGCCTGACCACGGTCTACCGCACTCTCCAGTCCCTCGCCGACGCCGGCGAGGTCGACGTCCTGCGCACCTCCGAAGGCGAGTCCGTCTACCGCCGCTGCTCCTCCGGCGAACACCACCACCACCTCGTCTGCCGCTCCTGCGGCAAGGCGGTCGAGGTCGAGGGCCCGGCCGTGGAGAAGTGGGCAGAGGCGATCGCGGTGGAGCACGGGTACGTCAACGTGGCGCACACCGTGGAGATCTTCGGTACGTGCGCGGAGTGCGCCTCCGCCGGAAACTGACGCTCAGGCCCGGGTCAGGTTGCGGTCGAGGATCTCCCGCAGCCTGTCCACGTCGGCAGGGTTCTGCACGCCGCGCTTGGGCAGCACGGTGAAGCAGGTGGCGTTCTTGTCCTCGCTGAAGGTGAGGAAGGCGTCCTTGGTCTCCCGGTAGCGGGGCTGGGCGGCCCAGTTGACCGACGCCGTGCTGTTGTCGGTGGACATCGACATCCCGGCATCCGTGACGGTCACGCGGTACACCCCGTTGCGCACGGCGACCTTCATGAGCTGGCGGGCCTGCATCTGGGGCAAGAGGAGCAGCAGTCCCGTGAGCAGAGGCAGGTAGACCAGCAGGAACCAGTCGACGTCTCCCCCGGACACCGCGACCCCTGCGCTCAGCACCCAGGCGACGGCCAGCAGGACCAGGACCGCCTTCTGCACCCGCCCCGCCCGGTTGAACCGCCTGCGCTCCCGCAGCGCCCCCGTGTAGTCCCCCCCGGTCGGCCGGTACGCCAGCTCGACCACGCCCTGTTCGGCGTCCCGCCCCATGTTCATGACCATGAGGCGGGATCGTACCGGCAGCTTTCAGCCACGCCCGAAGCAGCGCTCCAGTTCGTCCAGGTCGTAGAACGTGCTGCCCTCGGCGATCGGGCGGCAGCCGGTCCTGAAGGCCGTCTCCTTCTCGTTGTAGAGCATCCGGACCAGGAAGCGGTCGCCCTTGCGGAAGACGTCCCACTGGATGTTCGCGCCCAGCGGGGACACCGAGGCGCCGCGCCAGGGGTTTCCGGCGTACGTGTACGGCTCCCCCGGCGTCGCCGGCCGTGTGCTGCCCGGCAGTCCCATCAGTGCCGCCAGCGGGATGATCTCCTCGGCGTGGGTGAAGCGCAGCTCGGCGCCGAGGTCGCCGGTGCCGTGCTGCTTGGCCTCGGCCTGCTCGAAGAAGTCGTCCAGCAGGACGCCGGCCATCTTGTACGTGATGTCGCTGTCGGCGAAGCCGGGGCCCTTCTCGTAGAAGTCCTCGACGTCGCTCAGGTACCCGAACCAGGCGGCGTCGGAGCGGGAGATGTACCGCTCCATGCCCCAGCCCTCGCCCTCAGGGCTCTCCTCGCTCATGGCCGGGGCGATGGCGTACAGGTTGTAGACGGCCTGGGCGGCGCCGACCTGGTCGGCGATCTGCCCGACGAAGGCGTCCTTGAACAGCCCCCGCAGGACGCTGCGGGCGGTCCGGTGCGTCCGCGGCTGATCGGTGATCGACTTCAGCGTGTCCGCGAGGCGCTGGTCGTGCGCGATGTAGTCGCGGTAGGCCGCACCGCCCGCCGCCCTGTGGAAGTACAGCAGGTCCTTGTCGGTGCGGGCGGGCCCGATCAGCGGCTTCAGCGCCGGGTCGGCGTCGGCGAGGGCGTCCGTGAACGCGGTGCCGCTGTCGACGGCCCGGCCCTGGCCGGAGCTGACCACGTCGATCTTCTCGCCCTGCGCGGCGATCGTCGCGAACAGGGACGGCAGCCGCTGCTCCATGCGCACGGCCGTGTCCTTCAGCTCCTGCCTGCCCCGGCCGCTGAGGTTGCCGTAACCGACCTCGTCCATGGCCGCCTGCAGGGCCCGCACCGTCGGCCCGAACTCCTGGCCCCTGCGGGTGAGTTGACCCTCGGACTCGGCCTTGTCCCACAGGGCGAGGATCAGGTCGCCGTCCTCGCTGCCGGTCGCGGAGCGGGAGCCGTGCCGGGAGACGTTCTCGGTGAAGACGGGGACGAAACCGGCCGGGGGCCGCTGGTAGGTGCGCGGGTTCTGCTCGGGCGCGTAGGGCGCCTTGGTGCCGTAGGAGTCCCGGTGCACGGGGGCGTCGGCGGCGTGCGCGGGCAGCGCGGTGAGCAGCAGGGCGCCGAGGGCGAGAGCGGGCGTGAGACGTCTCATGAGTCCCGCATCCTCGGCGGCCCGCGTGAACCGCCGGTGGCTACGAGGTGGACTCGCCCTTCATGTCGGCCTCCATGGCGAGGAGTTCCTCGTTCGGGATCGCCCCGCCGAAGCGCCGGTCGCGGGAGGCGAACTCGACGCACGCCCGCCACAGGTCACGGCGGTCGAAGTCGGGCCACAGCACGTCCTGGAAGACCATCTCGGCGTAAGCGCTCTGCCAGAGCAGGTAGTTGGAGGTGCGCTGCTCGCCGCTGGGGCGCAGGAACAGGTCGACGTCCGGCATGTCCGGGTAGTAGAGGTACTTCGCCAGGGTCTTCTCGTTGACCTTGGACGGGTCGAGGCGGCCCGCCTTCACGTCCTCGGCCAGCGCCTGGGCGGCGTCGGCGATCTCGGCGCGGCCGCCGTAGTTCATGCAGAAGTAGAGGGTGAGCAGGTCGTTGCCCTTGGTCTGCTCCTGGGCGATCTGGAGTTCCTTGGCGACCGACTTCCACAGCTTGGGCATGCGGCCCACCCAGCGCACCCGGATACCGAGTGCGTCGAGCTGGTCGCGGGTCTTGCGGATGAAGTCGCGGTTGAAGTTCATCAGGAAGCGCACCTCGTCGGGCGAGCGCTTCCAGTTCTCGGTGGAGAAGGCGTACAGGGAGATGTTGCGGACGCCGATCTCGATGGAACCCTGGAGCACGTCGAGCACGCGCTCGGCACCGACCTTGTGGCCCTCGGTGCGCGGCAGCCCGCGCTCCTTGGCCCAGCGACCGTTGCCGTCCATGACGATCGCCACGTGGTTCGGGACCAGCTCGCCGGGGAGCTTGGGCGGGCGGGCGCCGGACGGGTGGGGCTCCGGCGCCCTGTACTCGCGCCGCTGACGCCCCAGGAACCCGCGAACGACCATGTGTTTCTCGTCTCCCTTGCTCACTTTTCCACGTACCGGAGCGAGCGCAGCCCGCGCTCCAGATGCCAGTGCAGGTAGGCGGACACCAGCCCGCTGCCCTCCCGGACGTAGCGCGCCTCGCACGCGTCCGCCGTCTCCCAGTCTCCCGTAAGCAGCGCGCCGAGCAGTACCAGGGTCTGCGGGGAGGGTACGACACTGCCCGGCACCCGGCAGTCGACGCAGACGGAGCCGCCGGAGGCGACCGAGAAGAAGCGGTTGGGTCCGGGCATGCCGCATTTGGCGCAGTCGCCGAAGCTGGGCGCGTAACCGTTGACGGCGAGCGAGCGCAGCAGGAAGGCGTCCAGGACGAGGTGCGGGGCGTGCTCGCCGCGGGCGAGGGTGCGCAGGGCGCCGACGAGCAGCAGGTACTGCTGTACGGCCGGCTCGCCCTCGTGGTCCGTGAACCGCTCGGCCGTCTCCAGCATGGCGGTGCCTGCGGTGTACCGGGCGTAGTCGGCCACGATCCCGCCACCGTACGGAGCGATGGTCTCACTCTGTGTGCACAGCGGCAGCCCGCGCCCGACCAGCTCACTGCCCCGCGCGAAGAACTGCACGTCGACGTGGGAGAACGGCTCCAGCCGGGCCCCGAACTTCGATTTGGTCCGCCGCACCCCGCGCGCCACGGCCCGCACCCGCCCGTGCCCCCGCGTGAGCAGCGTGATGATCCGGTCCGCTTCTCCCAGCTTCTGGGTGCGCAGGACGATCCCGTCGTCCCGGAAGAGGCTCACGGCCGCACCTCACGGGTGCGCAGCACGATGCCGTCGTCGCGGAACAGACTCATGGCTCCATTCTGCCCGCCCGGGCCGCGTCCCGGGGCCGCGGGCCTTTCTTCAGGACACCTCGCCCCTTCAACACACCTCGCCCCTTCAGGACACCTCGCCCCTTCAAGGCACCTCGCCCCGGCTGCGTGCGTTGGCGTGGGCCGTCGCCGCGCTCAGCCTCTCGGCCGGGGTGGCCCGGCGGACGGCCTCCGGCCTGGCGTCCCACTCCCGGCCGCCGCCGTACGGCCGCAGCTGCACGTACGGCCCTTCGTACCCCATGACGATGCCGAGGAGGCCGGTACGGGTGTCGACGGCGCAGGAGCCGACCGGAAGTTTCATCGCGTCCACCTCCGGTGGCTCCCCTGCCCCCGGCAATTTCACGCTTCGCATGCCACTGGTGGCCCAGCGTGCCTAAACTCGGCGCGGACTCTGCCCGCGCGCCCGGCCGCCGAGCCGCGCCAACTCGCGCCCGTGTGCTGCCCTTTCGCCCCGCCATTGGTGCGACCTGTGGCGGCTACGCCATTCGTGTGTGATCTCTTGACCGCCCCCACGGGCTTTCCTATGGTCGCGCTACCGAACCGGACGTAGGACGTCGTACCTCCCCTCCCCCCGACCTCGCTGGAGGAACCGTGCGCGACGACGTGACCCACGACGTGCCGGCACCGCGCCGCCGCTCGTTCCTGACGTACACGGGGGCGCTGGGCGCGGCCGCCGTCCTTCCGCCGGCGCTGGCGGGCTGCTCCGCCGGTCCGCAGTCCACGAACGACACCGGGAGCGGAGGCGGCAAGGACCGCACGCTGACCGCGGTGATCGGGTACGGCAACGACGGCAGCTGGGATCCGACGCAGACGGCGTCCGCGTTCGCCATGGCCGCCAACAACCACATCTACGAGGGGCTGCTCGACACCGACCCGATCTCCCGGGTGCCGTACCCGGCGCTCGCCACCGAGGTGCCGAAGGACCCGAACGCCACGGTCTGGCGGTTCACCCTGCGCCCCGGTGCGACCTTCCACGACGGCAGGCCCGTCACCGCGGACGACGTCGTCTTCGTCTTCGACCGGATCCTCGACCCGAAGACCCAGACCCTCGCCAAGGGCTTCTTCGTCAGCTGGCTGGAGCAGGCGCGGAAGGCCGACGCCCGGACGGTCGAGCTGGTGCTCAAGTACCCCTTCCCGGACGGGCTCGCGCGGCTCACGCTGGCCAAGGTCATGCCGAAGCACGTGTTCTCCCGGCCGGGCGCCTGGGACGACGCGATCAAGGGTCTTGCGGTGGGCTCGGGGCCGTACCGGCAGACCGCGCACCACCCGAAGTCGAACACCACCTTCGAGGCGTTCGCCGCCTACAACGGGCCGCGCAAGCCGGCCTTCAAGCGGATGAACTGGCTGACGATCGTGGACGCGGCGCCCCGCGTGGCGAAGATCTCCGGGAGCGGTGCGGGCGCGCAGATCGCCGACAACATCCCCTACGCCAACATCGCCCGCCTGGAGCAGGGCGGCATGAAGGTGGCGGGCGGAGCCGGGATGAACAACCTGTTCCTGATGTTCAACACGAAGCACAAGCCCTTCGACGACGTGCGCGTGCGCCAGGCGCTGCACTACGCCATCGACTCCGAGAAGATGGTGCAGGTCGCGCTGAAGGGGCACGGCAGACCGGCGTCCTCGTTCCTCAACGACGGCAACCCCAGCCACCGGCGGGCCAAGACGGTCTACGACCACGACCCGGCGAAGGCGAAGGCCCTGCTGAGGGCCGCGGGGGTCAAGGGGCTGAAGGTCGAGATCCTCGCCGTGAACGTCAGCTGGATCGTGGACTGCCTGCCGACCATCAAGTCCTCCTGGGACGCGATCGGCGTCGAGACGACCCTGGCCCCGCAGGAGACCACGGCGGTGTTCACCAAGATGGACCAGAAGCAGGACTACCAGGTGGTCGCCGCTGCCTCCAACCCCAATCAGTTCGGGCTCGACGCCGATCTGATCATGCATTACAACTACGGGCCCGACAACCTGTGGATGGGCTACACCCGGTGGGCCGGCAACCCCGTCGCCAAGCAGCTCTTCCGGGACATGGACCGGGCGGCCCGGGAGCCGGACCCGGAGAAGAAGAAGGCGATGGTCCAGGACTACATCGACGTCGTCGCCGAGCAGGCCGTGCTCTATCCGGTCGTCCACAACGAGCTGATGACGGCCTGGAACCCGCGCAGGCTCAGCGGTATAAGGCCGCAGCCGTACCCGGGCATCAACCTGCTCCGGGCCGCGTGGGCCTAGCGGTATGACGGCCGTCGTACGGATCCTGCTGCGCCGCGTCGCCCTGCTCGTGCCGCTGCTGCTCGGGATCGTGCTGTTCGTGTTCCTGGTGATGCGGTTCTCCGACGTCGACCCGGCGTCCGCGTTCTTCCAGGGCGCGAACCCGACCCCGCAGCAACTGCACGACTTCCGGGAGCGCAACGGCCTGCTGGACCCGCTGCCGGTGCGGTACGTCCATTTCGTCGGCGCCCTGGTCCACGGCGACCTGGGCACCAGCGCCCTGACCCGGGCGCCGGTCGTCGACCAGGTCACCACCGCGCTGCCGCTCACCCTCCAGCTGACCTTCCTCGGCCTCGGCATCGCGGTGGTGCTGGCGCTGGCGGGTGGAGTCACCGCCGCCGTCCACCGGGACCGGCTGCCGGACCAGGTCATCCGGATCGTCTCCCTGATCGGGGTCGCGGCCCCCGGCTTCTGGCTGGCGCTGCTGATGATCCAGTACCTGGCGGTGGACCGCGGCTGGTTCCCGACCGGCGGCTACATCAACCCGGCCGACTCCTTCACCGGGTGGCTCAAGACCATGGCTCTGCCCGCGTTCGCGCTGTCCCTGCCGGTGGCCGCCCAGCTGACCCGGATCGTGCGCACGTCCGTGGTGGAGGAGCTGGACAAGGACTATGTGCGCACCGCGATCGGCAGCGGGCTGCCGCCGCGGGTGGTGGTCGGCCGGAACGTGCTGCGCAACGCGCTCGTCAACCCGCTGACCGTGCTGGGCCTGAGGGTCGGCTATCTCCTCGGCGGCGCGGTCGTCATCGAGACGATCTTCTCGCTGCCCGGCATGGGCAAGCTGATGATCGACGCCGTACAGAACGGCGACCCGGCCGTGGTCCAGGGGGTCGTGCTGACCACGGCCACCGGGTTCGTCGTCGTCAACCTCGTCATCGACATCCTCTATCTGCTGGTCAACCCACGTCTGAGGGCGGCCTGATGGTCACGCGCGCGAGCCTCGCCGAGCGGCTCTCCCGGCCCGGCGTCCGGCTGCGCGGCCGGCGCCGGCTGCCGCTGCTGTCGAAGGCCGCCTTCTGCTTCCTGGCCGTCGTGGTCCTGGTCGCCGTCCTCGCGCCCGTGCTCGCCCCGCACGACCCGCTCGACCAGCAGGACCCGGTCGACGGCACGGGACACCCGTCCGCCGGTCACTGGATGGGCCAGGACAGCCTCGGCCGGGACATCCTCAGCCGGCTGATGTACGGCGCCCGCTGGTCGCTGGCGATCGGGCTCGGCGCGACCGCGCTCGCGCTGGTGGTGGGCGCGGTCGTCGGTGCGCTCGCCGCCACCTCGCGCAAAGGGGTCGACGAGACGCTGATGCGCTGCCTGGACGTGGTGATGGCGTTCCCGGGCATCGCGCTCGCGGCCGTGCTGGTCGCCGTCTTCGGCGGCGGGATCACCGTGCTGATCTGCGCGATCGCGTTCCTGTTCACCCCGCCGGTCGCCCGGGTGGTGCGGGCCAACGTCCTCGACCAGTACGGCGAGGACTACGTCACCGCGGAACGCGTGATCGGCGCCCGCACCCCGCACATCGTGCTGCGGCACGTGGCCGTCAACTGTGCCGCCCCGGTGCTGGTGTTCTGTACGGTCCAGGTCGCCGAGGCCATCGTCTTCGAGGCGTCGCTGTCCTTCATCGGCGCGGGCGTGCGGCCCCCGGACCCCTCGTGGGGCAGCGTCATCGCCGACGGCAAGAACATGGTGCTGACCGGCGGCTGGTGGGCGACCGTGTTCCCCGGGCTGCTCATGCTGCTGACCGTCCTGTCCCTGAACATCCTCTCCGAGGGCGTCTCGGACGCCTGGGCCGCCCCGGCCGCCCGCGAGGTGGCGGTGCCCGAGGACCGTCCGGAGGCGCCGGAGGCCGGCACCGGCGAGGTGCTCCCGCTGCCCGGCCTGGCCGAGGCCGCCGGGCGGCTGCGCGCCCGGGCCCGTCCGCGCCCCGCGCCCGGCGGGCAGCCGGTGCTCGCGGTGGAGAACCTCGCCATCGGCTTCCCCGGACGGCACCGGGGCGTGGACATCGTCGACGGCGTGAGCTTCGAGGTGCACCCGGGCGAGGTGCTGGGTCTGGTGGGCGAGTCGGGCTGCGGCAAGTCGCTGACCGCGCTCACGGTCATGGGGCTGCAGCCCCGGGGCGCCCGGGTGCACGGCCAGGTCCGCTTCCACCAGCGGGACCTGCTCGCCGAGCCGATGCGGGTACGGCGCCGGCTGCTCGGCCACGAGATGGCGATGGTCTACCAGGACGCCCTGTCCTCGCTGAACCCGGCGATGACCATCCGCGCCCAGCTCAAGCAGCTCGTGCGGCGCGGCGGCCGCCGCACCCCGCACGAACTCCTCTCGCTGGTCGGTCTCGACCCCGAGCGCACCCTGCGCAGCTACCCGCACGAGCTGTCCGGCGGCCAGCGCCAGCGGGTCCTGATCGCCATGGCACTCTCCCGCGACCCCGCACTGATCGTCGCCGACGAGCCGACGACCGCCCTGGACGTCACCGTGCAGGCCCAGGTGATGGAGCTGCTGCTGCGGCTGCGCGCGGAACTGGGCTTCGCGCTGGTCCTGGTCTCGCACGACCTGGCACTGGTCGCCGACGTCACCGACCGGGTGGTGGTGATGTACGGCGGGCAGATCGTGGAGTCGGGCGTGACCGCCGATCTGGTGGAGGCGCCGGCCCACCACTACACGCGCGGGCTGCTCGGCAGTGTGCTCTCGCTGGAGTCGGCCGACGAACGGATGACGCAGATCCAGGGGGTCGTGCCGGCCCCCGCCGACTTCCCCGCGGGCTGCCGGTTCGCCGACCGCTGCCCGCTGGCGACCGAGGCGTGCCACACCACCGCGCCCGTCCTCACCGGCCCGGCCACGCACACGACCGCCTGCCACCACCCGGCGGTGCAGCCGACGTCGGCGGAGAGCGAGGCCGTGCAGTGACCGCTGTCGTGGAGGACCGTACCGGGACCGCTGTCGTGGAAGTGCGGGACGCCCATGTCGTCCACAAGGCCCGCGGCGGCGGCGTGTTCACCCGCGACCGGGTGTACGCGCTCACCGGCGCCGGTCTCACCGTGGCGCCGGGCGAGACGGTCGGAGTGGTCGGCGAGTCGGGGTGCGGGAAGTCGACGCTGGCGCGGGTGCTGGTGGGCATCCAGCGGCCGGCCTCGGGGACGGTGTCGTACCGGGGCCGAGACCTGTGGTCGATGCCGCCGGCCGAACGCCGGGCCACGGTCGGCGCGGGCACCGGCATGATCTTCCAGGACCCCTCGACCGCACTGAACCGCAGGCTGACGGTACGCCGCATCCTGCGCGACCCGCTGGACGTCCACGGACGCGGCAGCCGGGCCGAACGAGAGGACCGCGTCCGGGAGTTGATGGCCCTGGTCGGTCTCCCCCGGGTCCTGGCCGACGCACTGCCCGGACAGCTCTCCGGCGGGCAGCGCCAGCGCGTGGCCATCGCGCGCGCACTCGCCCTCGACCCGGGCCTCGTCGTGGCCGACGAGCCGACCAGCGCCCTGGACGTGTCGGTCCGCGCCCAGATCCTCAACCTCCTCCTGGACCTGAAGGAACGCCTCGGCCTCGCCCTGGTGTTCGTCTCTCACGACATCCAGACGGTACGGCGGATGAGCGACCGGGTGATCACCATGTACCTGGGCCGGATCGTGGAGGAGACCCCGGCCGGCCGGGTCACCGACCAGGCCCGGCACCCGTACACCCGGGCCCTGTTCTCGGCCACTCCCGGTCTGCTGGACCCCATCGACCCGATCCCGCTGACCGGCCCGGTGCCCTCGGCGACCCGGCCACCGAGCGGCTGCCCCTTCCGCACCCGCTGCTGGAAGGCCGACGAGGTCTGTGCGGGTTCGATGCCGGGCTTCTCGGCCGCGTCGCAGCCCGGACACCGCTACCGCTGCCACCATCCTGTGCAGGAGGACCAGTCGACCCGCGACCTGGCCCGCCAGAGCCTGCCCCGGAGCACCGAATGACTTTCTCCGCCCCGCTCACCGGTGTCGTCCCGCCCGTCTGTACGCCCCTGACACCGGACCGCGAGGTGGACGTGCCCTCCCTGCTCCGCCTGGTCGACCACCTGGTCGAGGCCGGGGTGCACGGACTCTTCCTGCTCGGCTCGACCTCCGAGGCGGCCTTCCTGACGGACCGGCAGCGCGGGCTGGTGGTCGAGGCGGTCGTCGGCCATGTGGCCGGCCGGCTGCCCGTCCTCGCCGGTGCCATCGACATGACCACCCCTCGCGTCCTGGACCATGTCCGCGCCGTCACCGCGGCGGGCGCCGAGGCCGTCGTCGTCACCGCCCCCTTCTACGCCCGCACCCATCCCTCGGAGATCGTCCACCACTACCGCCGGATCGCGGCCGCGAGCCCGGTCCCGGTGATCGCCTACGACATCCCCGTCGCCGTGCACACCAAGCTCCCGCCCGAGCTGGTGCTGGGGCTCGCCTCCGACGGTGTGCTGGCGGGGCTGAAGGACTCCAGCGGGGACCTGGCCGCCTTCCGCGAGGTCGTCACCGGCGCCCGCGCCCACTCCGGCTTCAGCGCACTGACCGGCTCCGAACTGATCGTCGACTCGGCCCTCGCGCTCGGTGCCGACGGCGTGGTGCCGGGCCTCGGCAACGTAGATCCGCACGGGTACGTCCGCCTCTACCGGGCCGCCCGGGCGGGCGACTGGGAGGTCGCCCGGAGCGAACAGGAGCGGCTGTGCACGCTGTTCGGCATGGTCGGCGTGGGCGACCCCGCGCGAATGGGCGGCAGCTCGTCGGCGATCGGGGCGTTCAAGACGGCGCTGCACCTGCGCGGGATCATCGACTGCCCGGTGACGGCGGAGCCGCAGGTGCCTCTGTCGGGCGACGAGGTGGCGAAGGTGGGGAAATTCCTGGCAGGGGCGGGATTGCTCTAGGCGGCTTCGTCCGGATCGGCAGGCCCTTGCTGCCGGCACCCCGGTGATGCCCGTGCGTCACCACCGCTCACGCGATGCTTATGGACTACAGGCGAAAAGCGATAAAATTACCCAAATCGGTGGCCTGACTTCCGGACCTGCGCTGCACTCGACCTGTGTGACCTTGGGGAGCGGCATGATGGCGAGGTCTCCTGAGGAACGCGGAGTCCCGCACAGCGGTGGCGTGCGGGGCAGGCTGCTGTCCCTCCTGCCTGCTCTGCTGCTGTTCATCGGCCTGGCCATCGGCCTCTTCACGCCCCGCGCGGTCAGGCCGGACGCCTTCCTCGCCACAGCCATGATTTCCGGCGCCGCGCTGCTGCCCCTATGGGGGACCGTGCTCACCGGAGTGGGCGCGTGCGGCATCTTCCTCGGCCTGATGGCGGACTTCGACGCGCTGCAGGATGCGACCGCCTACTCCGAGCTGGCCAGCCTCGTCGTGATTGCGGCATTCGCCATCTTCTTCAACCGTCTGCTGGACCGACGCGCCCATCAGCTGGTTCAGGTCCGCTCAGTGGCAGAGACCGCCCAGCTGGCGGTGCTGCACCCGATACCGCGGCACCTCGGTCACGTCACACTCGAGAGCCTGTACCTGGCCGCTGCGGCGGAAGCCCGGATCGGCGGCGACCTGTACGAGGCGATACGCACCCCGCACGGCGTACGGCTGCTCATCGGCGACGTGCGCGGCAAAGGCCTGCTCGCGATGCAGGCGGCGGCGATGCTGCTCAGCGCCTTCCGCGAGGCCGCCCACGACGCGCCCGACCTGCCCCACCTCGCGTGCCGCCTGGAGACGAGCGTGAGCCGCAACGCCTCCAAGTACCCGGAGATCCCGGGCTCGGAGATCGTTGAACGTTTCGCCACCGCGCTCCTCGCCGAGATCCCGGACGACGAACCGGTCGTCCGGATCGTCACCTGCGGCCACCCGCCCCCGCTGCTGCTGCACCGCGGCGAGGTACGGGAGCTGCAGCCCGCCGCCCCCTCGCCGCCGCTCAACCTGGGCGACCTGGTGAACGACGGGTACCACGTCGACCTCGCCCCCTTCCACCCCGGGGACCAGCTCCTGCTGTACACCGACGGGGTCACCGAGACCCGCGACCGCTCCGGCGCCTTCTACCCCCTCGCCGAACGCATCCGGTCATGGAGCGGCGAGGCGCCCCACCAGCTCCTCGACCATCTCCACCGCGACCTGATCGCCTACAGCGGCGGCGAGCTCGACGACGACATCGCCGCCCTCGTCGCCCGGCGGCGCCCGAGCCTGTGATCCTGGGACGAGGCTCCGACCGGCATCCCGGACGAACCCGCCGACGAACGCGTGGTCGTCACCGGCTTCGCCGCCGAGTACTGCGTCGCTCCACCAGCCGCAGCGCGCTCACGCACGGCTACGACCTCGTCCTCGCCACCGACGGCCACTGCGGCCCGGCTAGAGGCAGGTGGACGTGGGGGCGCTCGCCGCCGTGGGGCGAAGTTCCTTCAGGGCCTCTATGAAGGGGGTGAAGGATGCGGCGGGGAAGGTGAGGGTGGCTCTGGCTGGGGCCTTGGAGTCGCGGACGGATATGTGGGTGTCCATGTGCGCGATCTCGACGCATGTGTTGCCGTCGCCTCCGCCGGAGTACGACGACTTCTGCCAGCGGGCGGCCTGGGTCATGTGAGGGCCTCAGACTTCCTTCGTCAGGCGGTGGATGAAGTCCCGTGATTCCACGGGCTGCAGTGCTGCCTTTCCCACCTTATTGAGCATGGCCCGGAAGCGCGCCAGCTGAGATTCGGCATCGATGAAAGCGGTGCCGTGCGGAGCGTCGCGCAGCACGGTATCCAGCTGTGGCAGCGGCCCACCCACGAACATCATCTCGATCCCGGCCCCGGCGAACCCCTCCCTCGCCAACGGGATGACACGCACCGCTGCGCCCGTCCGTCCTCGATCGCGCGCAGCACCTCCAGGAGCTGTGCACGAGCGGTACGACGATCCGAGACGAGGATACGCAGCGCCGCCTCGTGGACGATCGTCTCGTAAGGGATCGGGACGTCCCGTTCCAGTACGGACCGGCGCCTCATCCGATGCTCGACGCGGGGCTGCAGCTCGCTCTCGGGCAGCTCGGGGATCATGTAGCCGAAGACGGCGCGGGCGTAGTCCGGGGTCTGGAGCAGTCCTGGCACATGGCTGGTGACGACCTCACGGAGGAACGTGCCGTGATGCTCGATCTCGGCGACGTCCGAAAACACCGGCGGGAGTACTCCTCGATATTCCTCCCACCAGCCCTGCGTGCGGTCGGTCACCATCACAACCAGGGCTTCGAGCAACGCCTCGTCGGCGCAGGCGTAGTGGGCGGCGAGGCGACGCACTCGTTCCTCGCTGACGCCCGCGAACCCCGCTTCGACCTGGCTCATCTGGGCCGAGGTGGAACTGAGCAACCCGGCCACCTCACGGGCCTTCAGGCCGGCCGCTTCTCGCAGCCTGCGCAGCTCGGTGCCCAGCCGCACCTGCCGTGCCGTGGGTTGGCTTCTCGGTGCCATGTGCGCTCCCGGCTTTCAACGGCTGTGCCGACATGCCTCGTTCGGGGGTCAGATTACGCGACCCGCTTGCGCGAGGAAAAATTTTCGCTCTACTGTCAGTGACGCGAAGCACACGCTACGGAAGCGCACCGCGCCGTCCTGCCACGACGACTGCGGCAATGCCACCGCACGCGAAACCCCCTCCCCCTGAACGGAGTTGACGCATGCCCGAAACCTGGGACTACACCCTCTACATCCCGAACGACCTGAGAGCGGTCACGGTCTGTCGCCGTACTCTGCGTCTGATCCTGACCCTGCACGGGTTGACCGGTCTGGTGGACACGGCGGAGCTGCTGGCGGCGGAGCTGGTCTCGAACGCCGTACGCCACACGAAGGGACCCGCTGCGCTCAGGGTCCGCCGGACGCCGGAGGGGGTGGTGTGGATCGGGGCGTGGGACACGGACCCCGGACCGCCGGAGCCACCCCAACCGTTGGAGCCGACGGGGGAGTTGGAGGAGGCGGGCCGGGGATTGGGGCTGGTGCTGGCGTGTGCGGAGCAGTGGGGGTGGCAGCCGTCGGCGAGGTTCGGGAACCGGGGCAAGTACGTGTGGTGCGAACTTGCGGCGGCGTAGCTCGCCGCACTACCTCTCCTACCCGTACGAGGAGTACCGCTGCGAGCCGGTGGTCATCGTCATCACCCAGAGCAGCACCACGGCGCGCTGAGCCGCACAGCCCATCCAGCTCGGCTTCCCCGGCTGGTACTCCCTGACGGTACGGCCACTCGTACTCGGTCCCGACAACGTGCCGGTGATCGCGGACGAGAGGCAGGCGGAGCGGGACGTACCCCTTGCGGTGCTCTCGGCGATGACACACGGGCGTGGCCCGGGTGCCGCCGCCATACGGGAATCGCTGGCATCCGACCTGCGGACCATCGACCCCGACAGTGCCGCGGTCTTCGTGCAGTTCGTCGACTCATGCCTGGCCGACCCCCAGGCGAAGCAGATGCGGAGGGACCTGATGACGGCGATCCAGTACTTCTGGCGACACCCGCTCGCAGAGCAAGTGCGCGAAGAGGGCCGAGAGCAGGGACTGGAGCAAGGCCTGGAACAGGGCCGGGTCGAGGCCAAGGCCGAGATGGTCCTCCACATCCTGGAGTGGCGTGGCATTCAGGTGACGGACGCTGTCCGTGAGCGCGTGGAGGCGTGCACAGACCTGGACCAGTTCGAGGCCTGGGCCCAGCGGGCAGTACACGCCACGGAGGCGACGGAGTTGTTCGCCAGGGAGTGAGGGCGTGGCAGCAAGGGCCACCTGCTTCTTCGTCGGTGTCGTACTTCCGCGTGACAGTCGGGGACCTCGCCGATGACCGTGGGGGTGACGCGGTGGCCCACCCGGTCTGCCTTCACGCATCGACATCCCGCAGCCGCCGCGCAATGTCGATGTCACCTTCAAGTGCGCTGAGCCGGGGCGGCTCTCGGCTGGCGTCGAGGACGACGACATGCAGCCGATCTCCGACCTGAGGCGGTGCGGTGCTCTGATCCCACCAGGAGGGATGCTTCACCTGATCGATGAACCCGGTCTCGCCGTTGGCATCGACCTTCGCCCCCACAGGGGCCACCGCGACCACGGTTACGTCAAGCTCCTGATGATTGCGAAACGTCATTTTGGCCCTCCGAATATGGAAGTCCAGCTGCGCCGCCCCTGATTCAGCTCGTTGAATCGATCGAGCTTCTCCACCGGGATCTCGAACTCCAGGCGCGGCGCCCTGATAGATACGAGTGATGCTCTCCGGGTTGATCACGAAAGATGTCCACGACACAGTTGCTTGCCCCCAGCCCTCTAACCAGCGGGTGTGGCGCGAACGACATGAGACTTTCCGTTCTCTCTATTTACCTTCGCCAGAGCTTCCCGAAACGTTGACAGTTCCTGCTTTTCTACGTCTACCCCAGCCAGGGAAGGTGATGAATGATCAGCCTCACGAGAATTCATGCTGCACGACCCAGTATTCGTCTTCTTCGACGGATACGGCACACAGGTGACGGCCATCAGGCGAAACGGCGAGGAATTCGGGTGAACCGGTGACAGCGGCAATGCGTGAAGGCAGGTGCTCCCCGATCGGGTCGGCGACTCCTACCCAGCCGATCTCGCTTCCACCCGATACGGGTGGGAGGATGAGGAACTCGCCCTTGCTGTCATAGACTGAACTTACCGAAGCGTAGTGATGCCACTTCTCGTCCAGCTCATCAGCGGCGCGGGAGGAGGAAGTAAGCACGACAGCAGTCGGCTGAACCTCAAATCCCGTCACGGCATAGATGGCTGCGCTCACCGGCGGAGCGTCACGAGGTCCCGCGCCCTCAACAACCCGAAGACCGCAGCGCTCCAGGTTCTCTCGCCAGCCCTGCTGCCTGTGACCCATTAGCATATCCAACCTCTCTAGCCAACCATGGCGATTAGTTGCCCTTATAGAAGAAGTGATGATCGCCGCCCGGTTTGTTCATCTTGGCGTACCTCTCCATATTTTCCGGGTAGCCCGAAGTACCGTCCGGTCGCATCACCTTGTAGTTGTCCCATCCGAAGTTGACAAAATTCCTCGTGTCGTCGATCTTCGGTTTTCCGGCGTGAAAGTGTGGCCCCTTCGGGTCGTGAGTGTGCTCAACAATCACGCGTGATCCGCTTTCCGTTTCGAATTGCCGGAAGTTTCCCCAATGCGTCCGGTCCGGCGAGTAGATGTACCCAGGCACATGCTTATAGTCCTTTTCGCCCGTGACGACCCATTCGGCGACCGGCTCTTCTCCGTAAGGGACGCCAGCGATTCCAAAGGCTGCTTTCTCCGCGTCCTCACGCTTCTCGAAAGGATTGCTCTCTTCGCCTTGAGGGTATGGGCTGAGTCCGTGAGGATCGGACCAAGTATGGGGGTTGTGGACGTAGGTGGCAGGATTGGGCGCCGGGGTGAGACCCAGTGGGTCGGGGGTGAGGTATCGAGCGGTTTGGGGGTCGTAGTGGCGGAAGTAGTTGTAATGAAGCCCGGTTTCGGGGTCGTAGTACTGGCCCGGGAAGCGCAGGGGTGTGTACGCCGTGCTGTTGGCCGCCCATGCCGTCGTTCCCCACAGGGTGCTTCGCGTGTGCCAAGCGATGTCGCCGTGTTCGTCGATGAGCTCGCTGGGGGTGCCGACGAGATCCGTGACGATGGCGAAGAAGCGGGAGTCGATCTCGTCCTGCGGGGCGTCGGCCGCGGTGATGCGTTCTGTCTGGGCCAGGGGACGTAGGCCCTGGTGGTCCCAGGTGAGGGTGACTGGGTTGGGGAGGTCGGGCGACGTCGTGGTCTGTTCGAAGAGGGTGGTGCCGTCCCAGGTGAAGTCGACCCGCTCCACGACTGTCTCGCCGTCGGCCGCGAGGCGGAGCTTCGCGGTGCGGCGGCCCAGCGGGTCGTAGGTGTAGCGCCAGCGGGTGCCGTCAGGCGTAACCACTGACGTCAGACGGTCCTCGGCGTCCCATGCGTAGCGCCAGGTGTCGGGCTTACGGGACAGACGGGTCTTCTGGCGGATGGTGATGCGGCCGAGGGCGTCGTGTTCGTAGCGGACGTTTCCGGCGCGCGTGATGCGGGTGCCCGTGTATGTACGGGGGCCGACTGCCTCCTGGCCGGGGTGATCGGTCGGCCAGCTCGCCTGGGTCTGGTTGCCCGCCTCGTCGTACGCGTACCGTTCCGTCCAGCCCGCCGCGTGGACCGCCGTCACCCGTCCCGTCGCGTCCAGGTCGAAGCGGCGGGAGCCGGAGAGCTGGTCATCGATGCCGATGAGGTTGCCGTCGGCACGGTAGGTGTACGCCCGGTGTTGCATCGCGCGGCCCTCCGCCCCGGTCACCGACTGGCTGGTCAGGCGGCCCAGCGTGTCGAAGGCGTGCTCCAGCGTGACCGTCTCGCCTATGTGGCGGGACAGTTCGCGGCCTGCCTCGTCGTAGGTGAAGTCGATGGCGCGGCCCGAGGCGACCATGCCGGTGCGGCGGCCGGTGGCGTCGTACGACCAGGTGGTGGTGGTGCCGCTGGGGGTGGTGCGGCCGGTGCGGCGGCCCAGGGCGTCGTACGTGTAGCTCAGTGTGCGGCCGTCGACCGTCTCCGAGTGCAGGCGGCCGTGGCGGTCGCGCAGGAGGGTGAGGGTGGTGCCGTCAGAGCCCGTTGCCTGTGCCAGCTGGTCGGTGAGGTCGTATGCGTACGTCGTGACCTGGCCGACCGCGTCCTTGCGAGTCACCCGGCCCAGTTCGTTGCGCTCGAAGGACACCACCTCACCGAGAACGTTTCTACGCGAAGCGAGGCGGCCGGCCGCATCGTGCGTGTAGGTGAGAGTACGGTCGTCGAAGTCCGTCTCTGTCACCAGATGGCCCGCCGCGTCGTACTCGTACGTCCATGCCAGGCCCTGCGGGTTCGTGACCTTCGTCAGGCGCAGTTCCATGTCGTGGTCGAACTCGTAGCGGACCCCGTCGGGGCCCGTGCGGGCGGCCAGCAGGTCGAAGTGGGTGTACTCGAAGCGGGAGAC
>NZ_JBFAET010000145.1:0-22750 GCF_040642095.1 Streptomyces sp. NPDC020362 | reverse complement strand
ACAAATATATATCTCTTTTTTGTGTTTTTCACCACACGGGGGCCCCCCCCCGCGGTGGGGGGGGGGGCGCTGGGGGGGGGCCGGGCCCGGGCCGCCCCCCCCCACGGCGAGTGACGTCAGGTGATGTCGTCGTAACCGTTGACCCGGTCGGTGCTCGTCTGCTCGGGCAGGGCCCGGGTGGCGGAGACGGGCTCGATGCCGCCGATGTCCTCGGGCGTCAGATCCAGTTCGGAGGCCTCGTCGTCGGCCGGGCCCTCCGCCTCGCGACGGCGCTTGCGCTTGTCGTTGAGCAGCGAGAAGAGGACCGCGCCGAAGTACAGCACCCAGATCGGTCCGGCGAGCGCCAGCATCGAGAGCGGGTCGGTGCTCGGGGTGGCCACGGCGGCGAAGACGGTGATGCCGAGGATCATGCCGCGCCACCAGCCGAGCATGCGCTGGCCGGTCAGAATGCCCGTGAGGTTGAGCATGATCAGCAGCAGCGGCAGCTCGAAGGAGAGACCGAAGACGATCACCATGCGGGTGACCAGCTGCAGCAGGTCGTCGAGCGGCAGCAGGTTCTTGATGTTGCCGTTCGGCGTGAAGTCGATCAGCACCTTCGCGGTGGTGGGCAGCACCTCGTACGCGAAGAAGGCCCCGGCGAAGAACAGCGGCGCACCGGTGAAGACGAAGGCGTAGGCGTACTTCTTCTCGTGCCGGTGCAGACCCGGCGCGACGAAGGCCCACAGCTGGTAGAGCCAGATCGGGGAGGCGGCGACGACGCCCGCCATCAGCGAGACCTGGAGGGCCAGTGTGAAGGGGGCGAGAAGCCCGTTGATCGTGATTTCCGCACACTGGTGCTTGTTCGAGGCCTTCGCCAGCTGTTCGAAGGTCTGCGCGCAACCGACCGAGTCGAGGATCGGCTTGGTCAGGAAGTTGATGATGTCGTTGTAGAAGAAGGCGGCGACGATCGTCACGACGACGATGGCCAGCAAGGCCTTCGCGAGCCGGTTGCGGAGCTCACGGAGGTGATCCGCAAGGGGCATCCGCCCCTCGGGATCTGTCTCCTTCTTGCGGGCAGACTTGGGCAACCCACGTCCTCATCTCGTGCGGCAGGCCGGGGGTCTCCGGCCCTGCGTCAGCGCTGGGTGGTGTCCGTCGGCTCGTTGACCGGGCGCGAGCTGGTCACGTCGCCGGGGGCTGCCTGGATGGTGCGCTGGGCCTGGGCCTGCTCGTTGGAGGCGGGCGCCTGGGCGGAGGCGTTGCCGTCCTCCTTCATCGCCTTGGCCTCGCTCTTGAGGATGCGCGCGGACTTGCCGAGGGAGCGGGCCATGTCCGGAAGCTTCTTCGCACCGAAGAGCAGCACGATGACGACGAGGATGAGAATGATCTCGGGGGCTCCGAGCCTTCCGAACATAAGTCTTTACCTTCTCACGGAGGCGGCTGGGTGGGGAGCTGTCCGACCAGTCGGACATGCGTCTGAGTGGTCGTGCTGGCAGCGATCGTAACGCTCAGGGGTAAACGTGAGGCAATCCCCGTGCGTACTCCCGGTCCGCGGTACGCGCCTCGTTCTTCGCACCGCGATCAGCAGCGTACCTGTCCAGGTGGGCAGCATGACAGGGCGAAGTGACGCAAACCGCGTCACTCCCCGGCGCCACAGCCGCTCCCGGCGTCCCTCACAGCGTGTCCACGGCGCGGGCCGCGCTGACCGACGCCCGCTCCAGGTCCTCGGCCGCCCTGTTGATACGGCGCGCGGAGTCCGCGACCTGCCGTCCCAGGCGCTGCGCCTCCAGAAAGACCCGGACGGCGAGCACCCCCAGGACGGCGAGACCCAGGAAACCCACGGCAACCGCGAACATCGGCCAGAACATGATGTCGAGCCTAGACCGTCCTACACCGTGGAGTGCAGCCGCAGGGTCCTGACGCCGCCGCCGGTGAGCAGTTCCACGATGCGCTCCCCGGCGGGCTTGCGGACGCAGGCGCCGCACTCGGGGCAGGTGAAGGAGTAGAAGGTCGTCCGGCTGGTGGCGCCGATGGCCAGACGCAGGGCGCTCGCGGCGAGCTCGAAGCGGCCCCGGCAGTCCGGGCAGCCCGCCTTGAACACCACGGGGACCACTCTCTTCATCCCGGCGAAGGCGGCCGCCACCGTCATTTCCCTCGCACCGGACACCGGAGACTCGCTCAAAGCCCTCGCTCCTCGCTTTCTGGTCGTTCGCCTTCGGTGCGCCACGGCTGGTGCCGAAGGACCGGCCGCGCTCAGCCCCTCGGGCCTGCGCGCTCCCCGCGCCCGGACACGCTCGCGACCGAGGGACCCCGAAGGCCCCGCGCCGCCGGCGCGCCACGGCGGCTCACCGCTGCCTGTCGTCCTGCCCGTCGTGCGCCGCGCCCGGCGGTGTGTCGTACGCCGCCAGCGCCTCGCGGGCCGCCCGGCGGGCGCTGTCGGCCAGCTCGGGCGGCGAGACGATCCGGCCGTCGCGGCCGAGCCGCAGCGCCAGCCGCCTGAGGGAGGCCGGATCGGGAGTGCGCAGTGTGATACGCAGCCCGCCGTCGGAAAGCTCATCGGCACTGTCGTGCGGGTAGTACTCGGCGACCCAGCGACCTCCTGGGCCGACCTCGATCACGACCTCCGGGTCCTCGGCGGCGGGCTGCACCAGTGCCTCGGACAGATCCCGCAGCTCGATCTCCGGAGGCGCCGACGGCTCGTCCAGGATCCTGATCTCGGCGACCCGGTCGAGCCGGAAGGTACGGCGCGCCTCGGAGCGCCGGCACCAGGCCTCGACATAGGTGTGCCCGACGCTGACCAGGCGGATGGGATCGATCTCCCGCTCGGTGACCTCGTCACGGGCCGGCGAGTAGTAGCGGATCCACAGGCGGCGGCGCTCGGCGATCGCCCGGTCGACGTCGGCGAAGACGCCGCCCTCGGACTCGAAGGTCACCGACAGACGGGAGCTGGCGCCCGCCGCCTCTCCGGCCGCGGTCTCCACCTTGGCCGTCGCCCGCAGCAGCGCCTGCCGGTCGCCCTCCCTGAGGCCTGGCAGCGTGGAGACCGCCCGGGCGGCCACCAGCAGGGCGGTGGCCTCGTCCGCGGCGAGCCGCAGCGGCTCGGCGGCTTCCTCGCCGAGCGCGGCCGGGTTGTGCCACCAGATGCGCTCGCCGTCGGTGTCGATGTCCAGCAGGTCGCCGCCGCGGAAGCTGGTGCCGCACATGGGCAGCAGATCGAGGTCGGAGACCAGCTCGTCCTCGGTGATGCCGAAGGCGCGTGCGACATCGGCGATCCGCGCGCCGGGGCGCTCCCTGAGGTAGGTCACCAGGGAGAGCATCCGCCGGGTCTGGTCGATGGCGTTCACGGGCCTGACCGGTTTGCCTGCCATAGTCCTGCTCCGCTCCCCCTCAGCCCTTGGCCACGGCACGCAGCCGGTCGACCACGTCGGCCCGCAGCTCGGCCGGCTCCAGCACCACCACGTCCGGCCCGAACTCCACCAGCCAGGCGTCCAGACCGTGCCCGTACGGAATTTCCAACTCGTCCCAGCCGTCGCCGAGTTCCCGGACCGTGGTGGCCTTCGCCCGAAGGGGGTAACCGGCACCGGTCCGCAGCCGGATCAGCGCCGAACGGTCGGCGATCTCGCCCGCCCAGCTCGCGACGGTCTCGCGCACGGTGACGACGTCGGGCACGGGAGCGGTGAAGCCCGTCCCGCGCGAGCGGACCCTGCCGGTGATCCGGGAGAGCCGGAAGACGCGCTCGGCGCCCCGGTCGCGGTCCCAGCCGGCCAGGTACCAGTGGCCGCGCCAGCACTCCAGCGCCCACGGCTCGACGTGCCGCGGCTCGGGGTGGGCCGCGGAGGCCTTGCGGTAGTCGAACACGACGGGGCGGCGGTCGCGGCAGGCCAGCATCAGCGGCTCGAAGGCCGCCTCGTGCACGGGGATGCGCGGCTCCAGGGCGCCGTGCGCCTCGTACGGGTCGACGTCCTCGGGCAGTCCGGCCGCGCGCAGCTTCTGCAGGGCGCCGCTGGCCGCGCCGGCCAGCCGGGCCTGCTGCCAGACCTTGGCGGCCAGGCCCAGGGCGGCGGCCTCCTCGGCGTCCAGGGTGATCGGGGGCAGACGGTTGCTGTCGCGGCGGGCGAGATAGCCGACCTCGCCGTCGAGGTTCTCGACGGTCTCGATCACCAGGCCCAGCTCGCGCAGGTCGTCCTTGTCGCGCTCGAACATCCGGTTGAAGGAGTCGTCGCTGCCCGCCTCCAGGTACGCCTCGATGGACCCGCGCAGCTCGCGCTTGCTGAGCGGCCGCCGCGTCCCGAGCAGACACAGCGCCAGGTTCATCAGCCGCTCGGCCTTGGCAATGGCCATCGACGCCCTTCGCCTCCTCATGGTGCTTCCGACCGACGACCGTACCGCTCCGGGGTGTCGCGGCAAAAGCCGGAGCAGACAAGGAGGGATCATGCGGACACCGCAGAGCACAGAAGAAGGGCCCGCGCGGACAGCACGGGCCCTTCTTCGACCAGGATCGGTCAGCGCTTGACGCCCACCAGGTCGCAGACGAAGATCAGCGTCTCGCCGGGGGCGATCCGGCCGCCACCGGCGCCACGGTCGCCGTAGGCGAGGTGCGCGGGGATGGTCAGCTTGCGGCGGCCGCCGACCTTCATGCCCTCCACGCCCTTGTCCCAGCCCTGGATGACCTGGCCGGCACCGAGCTGGAACTCCAGCGGGGTGCCGCGGTTCCAGGAGGCGTCGAACTCCTCGCCGCTGGAGAACGCGACGCCCACGTAGTGGACCCTGACGAAGTCGCCGGCCTTCGCAACCTCACCGTCGCCCTCCCAGATCTCCTGGATCTCGAGGTCCTCCGGCGCCGGGCCGTCCGGGAAGTCGATCTCGGGCTTGTCGATGTTCACGTCAAAAGCTCCTGCTTGTGTACGACACGAAACACGGACAGTCTTTCATCCCCGCAGGTCTGCCGCCTGCCACGGCGCCGCGGCGCGGCCCCGCTACATCGCCGCCAGGATGTCCACCGAGAACACCAGCGTGGAGCCCTTCTTGACGGGGCCACCGCTCGGCGGGTTGTCGCCGTAGCCCAGGTCCGGCGGTACGACGACGAGGACCCTGCTGCCCACCTTCTTGCCGGCCAGGCCCTGCGACAGGCCCTTGACGACCTGCTGCATCTGCTCCAGCGAGAACTGGCTGAGCCGCCCGGAACCATAGGTCTGCTGAAACGTCTTGCCACTGTCCCAGACCACACCCTTGAACTGGCACAGGATCGTCTGGTCCGCCTTCAGCTCGGCGCCGTCGCCCTCCAGGACGTAGTTCGACACCAGCTTCTTCGGCGGGGCGGACTTCGGGACGGTGATCTTCGGCTCGGCGCCGTCGGTGTTGGTCCCGACCTTCGGCAGGGCGGCGTCGCTCTGCGGGACCGGCGTGCCCTTGGCCGAACTCTTCGAGTTGAAGGAGTCGATCAGGTCGATGACGAAGACCAGGGTGTCGGTGCCCTTGATCCCCGCCTGCGTATTGCCCGACTTGCCGTATCCCAAGGCGGGCGGGACGGCGATCTGCACCCGGCTGCCGGTCTTCTTGCCCTCCAGCGCATACAGCCAGCCGTCGATGAGGCTGCCCTTGGCGAGCTGCATGACCAGTGGACGATGGCGGTCGTAGGAGTTGTCGAAGACCTTGGCGGTGCTCCAGATCTGGCCCAGGTAGTTCGCCTGGATGAAGTCGTTCTCCGCGACGGTCCGGCCGCCTCCCGCGATGACCGTCTTGACCGCAAGGTTCTTCGACGGGTCCACCGACCCCTTGGCCACGGTCGGCTTCTCGCCGAACTTCGTACCCGCCGTGATCGCCGGCAGCGGCCCGTCCACGATCTTGGGCGGAGGCACGGCCGACGCCGAGGGCGACGGCGACGCGCCGGCCTTGCTGGAATCGGACTTGTCGCCGCCGCACCCGGCGAGCGTGACCAGTCCTGCGGGAACGGCGGCAAGGAGAAGTGAACGTCGGCGCACGGAGAAGCCTCGTAATCGATCGATCTTGCGGATTGACGTGCGCGCAACTCTACGACGCGAGAAGGGCGCCGTACGGGAAACGTACGGCGCCCGTGTGGCGTTCCGGCATTTCGGTGCCGAAACACTTGACTCGCCCGTCTTCGTCACATTCCGGCGATCAGCTTCTCCACCCGATCGTCCACCGAACGGAACGGGTCCTTGCACAACACCGTGCGCTGCGCCTGGTCATTGAGCTTGAGGTGCACCCAGTCGACCGTGAAGTCCCGGCGCTGTTCCTGTGCCCGGCGGATGAAGTCCCCGCGCAACCGGGCCCGAGTGGTCTGCGGAGGAACCGACTTGCCCTCGAAGATCTTCAAGTCGTTGCAGATCCTCGCGGCCTGGCCCTTCCTCTCCAGCAGGTAGTAGAGCCCACGACGGCGGTGGATGTCGTGGTAGGCGAGGTCTATCTGAGCGACCCGCGGATGCGACATCGTCATGTTGTGCTTGGCCCGGTACCGCTCGATGAGCTTGTACTTCATCACCCAGTCGATCTCGGTGCCGATCCGGTCCAGCTCCTCCGTCTCGATCGCGTCGAGCGTACGGCCCCACAGCTCCAGGACCTGCGCGACCGTACCGGTGCGGATACCCCGGCGGTCGCAGAAGTCCACCGCCTTGTCGAAGTACTCCCGCTGCACCTCCAGCGCGGAGGCCTCCCGGCCGCTGGCCAGCCGAACCTTGCGCCGGCCCGTGATGTCATGGCTGACCTCACGGATCGCCCGGATCGGGTTCTCCAGGGTCAGGTCGCGCATCACCGTGCCCGCCTCGATCATGCGCAGCACCAGATCGGTCGCGCCGACCTTCAGCAGCATGGTCGTCTCGGACATGTTCGAGTCGCCCACGATGACATGCAGCCGGCGGTAGCGCTCGGCATCCGCGTGCGGCTCGTCACGGGTGTTGATGATGGGCCGGGAACGCGTCGTCGCCGAGGAGACGCCCTCCCAGATGTGCTCCGCACGCTGACTGACGCAGTAGACCGCGCCGCGCGGCGTCTGCAGGACCTTGCCCGCACCGCACAACAGCTGCCTGGTCACCAGGAACGGGATGAGGATGTCCGCAAGCCGGGAGAACTCCCCGTGCCGCGCCACCAGATAGTTCTCGTGGCAGCCGTAGGAGTTGCCCGCCGAGTCGGTGTTGTTCTTGAAGAGGTAGACGTCGCCCGCGATTCCCTCCTCGTGCAGGCGTCGTTCCGCGTCCACCAGGAGTCCTTCGAGAATGCGCTCGCCGGCCTTGTCGTGGGTGACCAGCTCGGTCACGTTGTCACATTCGGGTGTCGCGTATTCCGGATGTGACCCCACGTCGAGATAGAGCCGGGCGCCGTTTCGCAGAAAGACATTGCTGCTGCGGCCCCATGACACGACACGGCGGAAGAGGTACCGCGCCACCTCGTCAGGCGACAGGCGGCGCTGTCCCCTGAACGTGCACGTGACGCCGTACTCGTTCTCCAGCCCGAAAATGCGGCGGTCCATGACTGAACATTACGCCCGATCCCCTGAGCTGAAACGGGGTTCGGCAGCACGATTTGGATCAGTTTCCGATGAAGCCGCAACAACCCCGCCCCGCGCGGGAGCTGCGAGGACCCGTCCGGTGGCCAGCAGGACCAGCAGCGACACGGCCCCCGCCACGCCCGGCAGCGCGAAACCCCACAGGGCGCCACCGTCCTGGACGACCGGGCCCGCCAGGCCCGTTCCGACCGAGGCACCCACGGTGAACGTCGTCACAAGCCAGGAGAACGCCTCGGTGACGGTTCCGCTCGGCGCGTGCCGGTCGACGATGATGAACGCACACGCGATGCAGGGCGCGAGGAACACCCCGGACACCACCGCCAGCACCACCATGGCCACCGCACCCGGCATCAGCATCAGCGGCAGGTAACACACCGCCAGAAGCGCCACCAGGACACGCAGTCGCCGCTCCGGCGTGCCGCTCCACTGCCGCGCGCCGTACACCGTGCCGCCCGCCAGGGCACCGAGGCCGAGCCCCGCCATCATCCAGCCGTAGACCGCGTCACCGCCATGGCTGTCGGCGTACGACACCGAAGCCACCGTGATGGATCCGAGCGCGATACCGATGAACAGGAAGGCACCGAGCAGCACCAGCAGCCCGGGCGAGCGCAGAGCACCCAGCCAGTGGGCCTCGCGCGGCGCCGAACGCCACGCGCGCGAAGGCGGCGAGAGGACCACCGAGAGCGCGCCGAGCACACCCACGGCATTCAGCACCAGAAGGGCCACCTGCGCCGACCACAGCGACACGCACAGGGTCACCAGCAGCGGCCCGACGGTGAACATGACCTCCTGCGCGATCGCGTCCATGGCGTAGGCCGTGTGCACCTGCTCCTCCCGGCGCAGCACGGAGGGCCACAGCGCCCGCAGACCACCTTCCAGAGGCGGGGTGAACAGGCCGGACACCGCGACGGCGGCATACGCGAGCGGCAGCGGATCGGTGCCCGAGAAGGCGAAGGCCGTCATGGCGAGAGCGGAGACGACGGCCGCGGGCAGCTGCACACGCGGCTGCCCGTACAGGTCCACCAGCCGGCCGAGGACCGGCTGGCCCACGGCGTTGGCGACGCCGTACACGGCAGCGAGGGCCCCCGCCAGGCTGTAGGTGCCGCCCTCGGCACGGACGAACAGCACCAGGGCGATCGCGGCGGTCGCATTGGGAAGCCGGCCCACCAGGGTGCCGGTCAGCAGACGGGCCGCGTGCCTCGCCCTGAGGATCTCCAGGTACCCGGCGGCCATGCCCAGCCTCCCCGTGTTACGTATAACGTCCTCCCCCATACGTACCATGTGCGCTGTTCACACGTCCAGACGACAGGGGTGGACCGAAGGGCACGCAACGCCCGGAGGCGAACGACCAGACGAAGAGGAGCACGCCCGCGGTGGCACGCAGCAGCACGCGCCCGACCAGCCGTGACGTCGCCCAGGCGGCCGGAGTCTCCCAGGCCGCCGTCTCCCTCGTACTCGGCGACAAATGGCGCGGCCGCGTCTCCGAGACCACCGCCGAACGAGTACGGCAGGCCGCACGGGAACTGGGCTACCGGCCCAACCTCGCCGCCCGCAACCTGCGCCTGGGCCGCACCCGCACCGTCCTGCTCGTCGTACCGGCACTGACCACCGAGTTCTTCGCCGGCGTCTACACCGGCGCCGCCCGCGTGGCCGCCCGGCACGGCTTCGGCGTCGTGCTCTACCCCTCCCCCGAAGGCATCGGCCCCGCCCGCAACCCCTTCGCCTCCGCACAGGCCGCCCTGGACGGCGTCATCGCCTCCTCCATGGCCGCCGACGCACTCACCGCGATCCGCGGCGACCAGCTCCCCCTGGTCATGCTCGACAGCGACCCCGAGGGCAGCCTCGGCGCCGCGACCGTCAACCTCGACATCGCCGACGGCGTCCGGCAGGTCACCGAACACCTGCTGGGCCTCGGCCACCGCCACGTCCTCCACCTCGCCGCCGACGTACCCTCCTGGACCTTCGAGCTGCGCGCCCGGGAACTGGCAGCACGCCTGGCCGCCGTCCCGGGGACCACGATCCGCACCGCCGCCGCCCCGATCTCCATCGAGGGCGCCCTGGCCGCCACCGAGACCGCCCTCACCGCACCCGGGCCCCGGCCGACGGCCGTGGTCTGCGACGACGACAAGCTCGCCGCCGGCGCCTACAAGGCCCTGCGCCGCCTCGGTCTGCGCGTCCCGGACGACGTCTCGGTGACCGGCCTCGACGACCTGGCCCTGGCCACCGCCATCGACCCCGAGCTGACGACGGTACGACTCGACGCCGAGCTGTTCGGGGAACGCGGAATGGAGGCTCTGCTGGCCGTCCTGGAGGGCCGGGAACCGGACGGCGGCGACATCCCCGTGGAACTCGTCGTACGAGGCTCCACGGCGCCGCCTCGCAGCTCCTGAAACACGGTGTGCCCCGACCGGAGAACCGGCCGGGGCACACCTGAGCGGGATGCGGCGGGACTACTCCTCCTCGGAGCCCTCCTCCTCGGAGCTCTCCGCCTCGGTGGCCGCGCCGCCCTCCTCCAGGAGCCGGGAGAGCTGGCGGCCGACGATGCGCCTGAACTTGCGCTTCTGCGGGCGCGTCCGGTCCAGCACCGCGACCTCCAGGCGCTCGGCGGGGATCTCCCGCTGGGTGCCGTTCGACTCACGGGACAGGGCCTGCACGGCCAGCTTCAGCGCCTCGGCCAGCGTCATGCCGTCCTGATGGCGCTGGTCCAGATAGTTGCTGATCAGCTCCGCGTTGCCGCCGACCGCGACCGAGCCGTGCTCGTCGACGATCGAGCCGTCGTGCGGCAACCGGTAGATCTGGTCGCCCTCCGGGGTCTCCCCGACCTCGGCGACGACCAGCTCCACCTCGTACGGCTTCTCGGCGGCGCTGGAGAAGATCGTGCCCAGGGTCTGGGCGTAGACGTTGGCGAGACCACGGGCGGTCACGTCGTCGCGGTCGTAGGTGTAGCCCCGCAGGTCGGCATAGCGGACGCCGCCGATCCGGAGGTTCTCGTACTCGTTGTACTTGCCGGCGGCCGCGAAACCGATCCGGTCGTAGATCTCGCTGAACTTGTGCAGCGCACGGGACGGGTTCTCGCCGACGAACACGATGCCGTCGGCGTACTGCAGCACAACCAGGCTGCGGCCCCGGGCGATGCCCTTGCGGGCGTACTCCGCCCGGTCGGCCATGGCCTGCTGAGGTGAGACATAGAACGGCGTCGACACCGGTTATCCGTCCCTTTCTGTCATGGTCACTGGATCACCTTGATGGGAAGCAGGCCCGCGCTCAGAGCAGGGCGGCCTTGGGGCCGTCCGGCTCCTCCAGACGCCGCTGCAGCACCGCACGGGACAGCTCGGAGGACTCGTCCTCGGTGAGCCGGCGGAAACCGTCCTCGGTGATCACGGTGATGATCGGGTAGATCCGGCGGGCGACATCGGGACCACCGGTCGCCGAGTCGTCGTCTGCCGCGTCGTACAGGCCCTGGACCACCAGGGTCGTGGCCTGTTCCTCGGTCAGGTCGCCGCGGAACAGCTTCTTCATGGCACCACGCGCGAAGATCGAGCCGGAACCCGTCGCCGCGAAGTTGTGCTCCTCGGAACGGCCGCCCGTGACGTCGTAGGAGAAGATGCGCCCCCTCTCCCGGTCCAGGTCGTACCCGGCGAACAGGGGCACCACGGCCAGGCCCTGCATGGCCATGCCGAGGTTGGAACGGATCATCGTCGACAGCCGGTTCGCCTTGCCCTCCAGCGACAGCTGGGCGCCCTCGACCTTCTCGAAGTGCTCCAGCTCCAGCTGGAAGAGCTTGACCATCTCGACGGCCAGACCGGCGGTGCCGGCGATGCCCACGGCCGAGTACTCGTCCGCCGGGAAGACCTTCTCGATGTCCCGCTGGGCGATGACATTGCCCATGGTCGCCCGGCGGTCGCCGGCGAGCACCACGCCGCCGGGGAAGGTCACCGCGACGATCGTCGTGCCGTGCGGCGCCTCGATCACTCCCTGGGTGGGAGGCAGCTGCCGGTTGCCGGGCAGCATCTCCGGCTGGTGCTCCGACAGGAAGTCCATGAACGAAGAGGACCCAGGCGTCAGGAAGGCAGCTGGTAGACGCCCGGTGCTACGAGTGTTGGCTTCCACGCGTTTCCTTCCACGTATGCAGCAGCCCGCCTTATGGCCTCGGGCTGATCCTTGAACTGCCCCAGTGCAGCGTTGCAGCTGAAGCACAGTACGCCACGGACCCTACCCGTCTCATGGCAGTGATCCACATGTGCCGGCGGAGCCGCCAAACATATGCAGCAGACGCCCTCTTGAGAGGCGATCAACCCGTCTCGTTCGGCTTCGGCGAGGCCGTACTTGCGCTTCAGGTGATCCTCCCGCCCGAGCGCAGCCCGGCACACCTTGCGCCGGGTCGCCAGCCCGTCGGAAGCGGATGCGTTGCGATGCCATGCGCTGTGAGGCCTGACCTCGCCGCACGTCCGGCAGAGCTTGTGCCCGTCCGGGACATCCACCTTCTCCCGGACGGTCCTGCCCATGGCCTCCCGGCGTCGTCGGCAGTGCGCAGCCCCGTACTCCGCCACGCACTTCCGGCAGTCCGCCTGGAGGCCATCGCGCCGATTCCTGTCCCGCGCGAAGGCTGCAAGAGGCAGATCACGCCCGCATCTCCTGCATTCCTTCGCGTTTGACTCCTCAGCCACCCGACTCCCCCGCAACCTTCATTTCGAAGGCGAGACGACTGGATTGCCTCTACTCGCCACCTTTTTGCACAAATGAGCGCACGAAATCTTCGGCGTTCTCTTCGAGTACGTCATCGATTTCATCCAGGACGGAGTCCACGTCATCGCTCAGCTTCTCGTGGCGCTCCTTGAGGTCTTCGGAGCCCTGCGCGTCCTGCGCCTGCTCCTCGACCTCCTCGGTGGAGCGTGTGGCCTTCTGCTGGCCGCCGCCGGTGTCCTTGGTTGCCATATCCCTCACCCCGCTCAGTTCGCCCGACATGGTCGACGGGTCGGCATTCCTGCCGATCGGTGATGATCAGACCCTACAAGCCGGGTCCGACATCGGCCCCGCAGTTTCGACAACCTGCGGGGGCCACCTCGATGATTCCCGGGCGGTGGGGTTTCCACCCTGTCCGCCCGGGGCGATACGAGTGCCCGCTGATCGCGCTCAGCCGCCTGACAGGACCCTGACCAGGTCTTCTGCGGTACGGCAACGGTCCAGCAGCTCCTTGACGTGATTTCGCGTTCCGCGTAGCGGTTCGAGGGTTGGAACGCGCTGGAGAGAGTCGCGACCGGGGAGGTCGAAGATGACCGAGTCCCAGGAGGCCGCGGCCACGTCGTCCGCGTACTGCTCCAGGCAGCGGCCGCGGAAGTAGGCACGGGTGTCCTCCGGCGGCTTCGTACGGGCCTGGTCGACCTCGGACTCGTCCAGCAGTCGCTTGATGCGTCCGCGGGCCGCCAGGCGGTTGTAGAGGCCTTTCTCGGCGCGTACGTCGGCGTACTGGAGGTCGACGAGGTGGAGCCGTGCGGCGTCCCAGTCGAGGCCGTCGCGGCGACGGTAGCCCTCCATCAGTTCCCGCTTGGCGACCCAGTCGAGCTCGCCGGCGAGGCTCATCGGGTCGTTCTCCAGCCGGTTGAGGGTGTCCTCCCAGCGGGAGAGCACGTCCTTGGTCTGGTCGTCGGCGTCGGCCCCGAAGCGTTCCTCGACGTACTTGCGGGACAGCTCGAAGTACTCCATCTGGAGCTGGACGGCGGTGAGCGTGCGGCCGCTGCGGAGTGTGACCAGGCGCTTGAGGGAGGGGTCGTGGGAGACCTGGTGGAGGGTGCGTACGGGCTGGTCGACGGCGAGGTCCACGGCGATGAAGCCGTCCTCGATCATGGACAGGACCAGGGCGGTCGTGCCCAGCTTGAGGTAGGTCGAGATCTCGGAGAGGTTGGCGTCGCCGATGATGACGTGCAGGCGGCGGTACTTCTCGGCGTCGGCGTGGGGCTCGTCGCGGGTGTTGATGATCGGGCGCTTGAGGGTGGTCTCCAGGCCGACCTCGACCTCGAAGTAGTCGGCGCGCTGGCTGAGCTGGAAGCCGTGTTCGTGTCCGTCCTGGCCGATGCCGACGCGGCCCGCTCCGGCGAAGACCTGACGGGAGACGAAGAAGGGCGTGAGGTGGCGCACGATGTCCGAGAAGGGGGTCTCCCGCTTCATCAGGTAGTTCTCGTGCGTGCCGTAGGAGGCGCCTTTGTTGTCGGTGTTGTTCTTGTAGAGGTGGATCTGCTGGGCTCCGGGCAGCTGGGCGGCGCGTTCGGCGGCCTCGGCCATGATGCGTTCGCCGGCCTTGTCCCACAGGACGGCGTCGCGGGGGTTGGTGACCTCGGGGGCGCTGTATTCGGGGTGGGCGTGGTCGACGTAGAGGCGTGCGCCGTTGGTGAGGATGACGTTGGCGAGGCCGATGTCCTCGTCGGTGAGCTGGCTGGCGTCGGCGGCCTCTCGGGCGAGGTCGAAGCCTCGTGCGTCGCGCAGCGGGTTCTCTTCCTCGAAGTCCCAGCGGGCCCGGCGGGCCCGGTGCATCGCCGCCGCGTAGGCGTTGACGATCTGGGACGAGGTGAGCATGGCATTGGCGTTGGGGTGGCCGGGGACGGAGATCCCGTACTCCGTCTCGATGCCCATTACTCGCCGTACGGTCATGCGGCCCTCCTTGCCCGGCGGCGCCCTCGGTCGTGGGCGCCGCTCACGTCCCGCTGGCGCTCCGGTGCGTGTGCGGTGCCCGTCCCCGCACTGCGCGACTCGGCGGTAGGAAAGAGCCTAGAACGCCTTTGCGCTGGTGGGGAGATCATTTGCGTCATTGCCTGCTCCGGTCGTGGCCGGAAAAACAGTCGGCTGCGGGTACCCGGTGAGGGCACCCGCAGCCGCCCAGGTCCTACAGGTACTGTCCGGTGTTCGCCACCGTGTCGATGGAGCGTCCGGTGTCCGCGCCCTGCTTTCCGGTGATGAGGGTGCGGATGTACACGATCCGCTCGCCCTTCTTTCCGGAGATCCGGGCCCAGTCGTCGGGGTTGGTGGTGTTGGGCAGGTCCTCGTTCTCCTTGAACTCGTCCACACAGGCCTGGAGCAGGTGGGAGACGCGGAGACCCTTCTGGTTCTTCTCGAGGAAGTCCTTGATCGCCATTTTCTTGGCGCGGCCCACAATGTTTTCGATCATGGCGCCGGAATTGAAGTCCTTGAAGTAGAGGACTTCCTTGTCGCCGTTGGCGTAGGTGACCTCCAGGAAGCGGTTCTCCTCGGATTCGGCGTACATGTGCTCGACGGCCGTCTGGATCATGCTCTGGACGGTCGTTTCCTTGCTGCCGCCGTGTTCGCCGAGGTCGTCGGCGTGCAGCGGGAGGCGCTCGGTGAGGTACTTGCCGAAGATGTCCTTGGCGGCTTCGGCGTCCGGGCGCTCGATCTTGATCTTCACGTCGAGCCGGCCGGGGCGCAGGATGGCGGGGTCGATCATGTCCTCGCGGTTGGAGGCGCCGATCACGACCACGTTCTCCAGGCCTTCCACGCCGTCGATCTCGGCGAGGAGCTGGGGGACGATGGTGTTCTCCACGTCCGAGCTGACGCCGGAGCCGCGGGTGCGGAAGAGGGACTCCATCTCGTCGAAGAAGACGATCACGGGGGTGCCCTCGCTGGCCTTCTCACGTGCACGCTGGAAGACGAGGCGGATCTGCCGCTCGGTCTCACCGACGTACTTGTTGAGCAGCTCGGGGCCCTTGATGTTCAGGAAGAAGCTCTTGCCCGCGGCCTGGCCGGTGACCTCGGCGACCTTCTTGGCGAGTGAGTTGGCGACGGCCTTGGCGATGAGCGTCTTGCCGCAGCCGGGGGGGCCGTAGAGCAGGACGCCCTTGGGCGGGCGCAGCTCGTGCTCCTTGAACAGGTCCGGGTAGAGGTACGGCAGCTCGACCGCGTCGCGGATGGCCTCGATCTGGTTGCCGAGGCCGCCGATCTGCTCGTAGCCGATGTCGGGGACCTCTTCGAGGACGAGTTCCTCGACCTCGCTCTTGGGCACGACCTCGTAGACGTAGCCGGAGCGGGGTTCGAGGAGGAGGGCGTCGCCGGGGCGGATGGTGACGTCCAGCAGCGGCTCGGCGAGCCGTACCACCCGCTCCTCGTCGGTGTGCCCCAGCACGAGGGCGCGCTCGCCGTCCTCGAGGATCTCCTTGAGGGTGACGATGTCGCCGACGCTCTCGTACTCCATGGCTTCGACCACGTTGAGCGCTTCGTTGAGCATGACCTCCTGGCCGCGCCTGAGGTCGTCGACCTCGACGCTTGGGCTGACGTTCACCCGCAGTTTGCGGCCGCCTGTGAAGATGTCGGCGGTGCCGTCCTCGTTGGCCTGCAGGAAGACGCCGAAGCCGGCCGGCGGCTGGGCGAGGCGGTCGACCTCTTCCTTGAGGGCCACGATCTGGTCGCGGGCCTCGCGGAGGGTGTTGGCCAGCCGTTCGTTCTGCGCGGAGACGCCGGCCAGGTTGGTCTGCAGTTCGACGATCCGCTCTTCGAGAATCCTCGTGTGCCGCGGAGAGTCGGCGAGCTTGCGTCGCAGGACGGCGATCTCCTGCTCAAGGTAGGCGATCTGCCCGGCCGGGTCGTCGGACCCTCGTCCCGGGCGGATGCCGCGGTTCATGTCGTCGTCGTGGGCTGCCACGGTCCTCACCTCCTCCAAGGGGAGCTGGACGCTTCCAGACCCTACCTGGGTGGGTGACGATTGAAACCCCTAGATCACAATGACTGTCAAGGTGTGTCGTCGGTCACCCGGTGCGCTCCCTCTCGCACGGAGGGAATACCCACTCAACGTGATTCGGAAGCGGCTTGTTCCTTGTCAGTGGTGGTCAAAACCCTGCAGGAGTGGCCGGAGTTGTCCGTTGCGGGGCGGTCGGCCGGTTCACGGGCAGGCGTGAGGGCGCTCGCGCGATCATCACGCTGAGCGACGGTCCGGGCGGTGGGCGTCACCGTGGGGTGGCCTGAAGTGTTCGGCTGCGGTCTGCCGGGCTCTCTTCTCCGGTCGGGCGCCTGTACCCGAGGGGGCCGGGGTGGAAACCCCGTACCCGTCGAAGACGGCCGGAATGCGGGCGGAGGTAGGGTCGGGGTGTTCAACAGCCGCTGGCGCGGACCCGGCTGGCCCTGGCGCCGGGGGTTCCGTCCGGCGAACCGACGGCAGGAGAGATGACCGTGCAGCAGGAGGCCCCGGGCGGCGAGGCGCTGGAGGTCTGGATCGACCAGGATCTGTGTACCGGCGACGGGATCTGCGCCCAGTACGCCCCGGAGGTGTTCGAGCTGGACATCGACGGGCTGGCCTATGTGAAGGGCGCGGACGACGAGCTGCTTCAGGACAGGGGGGCCACAGCGCCGGTGCCGCTGCCGCTGCTCACGGATGTCGTGGACTCGACGAAGGAGTGTCCCGGCGAGTGCATCCATGTGCGCCGGGTTTCGGACAGGGTCGAGGTGTACGGGCCCGACGCCGGCTGAGTCCGGGCCGGGCCCGGTCGGGTCAGACGCTGTGGCCCCCGGCCGGGGTGGAGCGGAGGAACGCGCTGCCGTTCCACTGCCACTTGGCCGGGGTTTTCACGTCGGGGCAGCAACTGGGCACGTCGTCCGAGGAATAGCCGAGCAGGGTGGCGCTGACGGCTCGTGCGCCCAGGGCGAAGTCGGTGACGGTGAGCCGGTCCTTGGGGTCGACGAGGGTGGCGACGACGCGGGCCCTGCCGCCGTCGGTGCCGCGGGTCAGGACGTAGACGCCGTCCGGTGGGGTTCCCATGGGGGCGTCGCAGTGCACGACGGCGACGGTTTCCGGTCGGCCGTCCCCGTCCAGGTCTCCGGTGGCCTTCTTGACCACCACCGCTTTCACCGGGCCGCAGGCGAGGGGGAAGGCCACACCGGCCGTGCTGGGCGGTGCGACGGCGGCGGGGGCCGACTTGACCTCGGCGCCGGGGACCGGCTGGGCGGCGGTGGCCGATCCGGGCTGGAGGAGCGCGGAGAGGGCCACGACGCCGGAGACGGCGGTGGCGGTGGCGACCCAGTGGATGGGGCGGGTGTGGGTGTGGGCGAGCTCCGGAACGGCGGATTGCTGCACTAGGAGTGTCTCCTGTGAGGGCTGTGCCGGTGGGGTGGCCAGCATGGTGCCACACGTCACAGAGCAGGGGAACGGCGGGGTCGGTACGGACTTTCGCAGGCGAGGAGCACGCGGGGGCCCGTACGCGTCCTGCTGCCCGGATCAACGGACGGGCGCCGTGGCCGGGTTCCCGGGATCAGCCGGGAACTCGGGCACGGCGCCCTTGCGTTGTGCTCGCCGGGGACCCGGTCAGCGGCCGGTGCCGCCGTCGGCGTTGGGTCCTGCGTAGTCCTCGCCGTAGGCGCCCTTGGCGGGGCGGCGGCGGCGCATGGGGGGCTCGACGCCGTCGGCGAGGCGGCGGGCGGTGAGCAGGAAGCCGGTGTGGCCGATCATCCGGTGGTCGGGGCGGACGGCCAGGCCTTCGATGTGCCAGTTGCGGATCATCGTCTCCCAGGCGGTCGGCTCGTTGAAGCAGCCGATCTCCCGGATGGACTCGACGGTGCGGGCGAGCTGGGTGGTGGTGGCCACGTAGCAGCACAGGATGCCGCCGGGGACCAGTGCCTTGGAGACGGCCTCGAGGCACTCCCAGGGGGCGAGCATGTCGAGGATCACGCGGTCGACGTCGGTGTCGGACAGGTTGTCCTGGAGGTCGCCGACGGTGAGCTGCCAGGCGGGGTGCGGGCCGCCGAAATAGCGCTCCACGTTCTGCTGGGCGATCTCGGCGAAGTCCTCGCGGCGCTCGTAGGAGTGCAGCATGCCCTGGTCGCCGATGGCGCGCAGCAGGAAGCTGCTGAGCGAGCCGGAGCCGACGCCGGCCTCGACGACGCGGGCGCCGGGGAAGATGTCGGCGAAGGCGAGGATCTGCCCCGCGTCCTTGGGGTAGACGACGGCTGCCCCGCGGGGCATGGACAGGACGTAGTCGGGGAGCAGGGGGCGCAGCGCGAGGTAGGCGACGTTGCCGGTGGTGCGGACAACGCTGCCCTCGGGAGCGCCGATCAGTTCGTCGTGCGGGAAGGAGCCCTTGTGGGTGTGGAAGTTCTTCCCGGCTTCGAGCGTGAACGTGTAGTGGCGGCCCTTGGGGTCGGTCAGCTGAACCTGGTCCCCGACCTTGAAGGGCCCGCGCCTGCGGGCGGCACCGGTCGGTTCGGACATGTGACCAGCCTACCGGCACCTGAGGGGGCCGCCGACCACGCGAGGGTGAGGGGGCGGCGGGTCAGCTCGGCCGTGCCATCGCCCTGACGAAGGCGCGCTCGACGTCGGCGGCGGACAGGACGCCGTAGATCTCGCCGCTCTCCTCGACGACGAGGTACTCGGTCGCGGGGGTGGCGCGCAGGGTGTCGAGCAGTGCCTCTCCGGCCAGCTCGGCGGAGACGCGCATGCCGTCGGTCAGTTCCTGGGCGAGGCCGCTGACGGCGACCCAGGGGCGGCGGTGTTCGGGTACGCCGACGATCGCGGCCTCGCGGACGAGGGAGAGGGGGTTGCCGTCGGCGTCGACGACGACGAGGGCGCGGGCGCCGGCCGCGTTGGCACGGCGCAGCGCCTCGGAGAGCGGGGTGTCGGTCTGCACGGGGACGGCGCGGCGGGTGAGGGTGCGGGCCCGCAGCTCGGGGAGGTGTTCGCGCAGGCGGGCCATGCGCAGGCTGTTGCCGGCGCCGGTCCAGATGATCGCGGCGAGGATGGCGGCGAGCAGGGCGTCGGTGACGGTGTCCATGCCGCTGATGTCCTGGTTGCCGCCGCCGAGGGCGCCGGACTGGTTGAGCAGCGGGAGGCCGACGAGGACGGAGAGGGCGAGTGCGCGGCCGACCCAGGCGGCGGCGACGGTGCCGCTCATGGGCTTGCCGGTGATCTTCCAGACGACGGCGCGGAGCATGCGGCCGCCGTCGAGGGGCAGGCCGGGCAGCAGGTTGAAGGCGGCGACGATGAGGTTGGAGATCATCAGGCCGGCCAGCAGGACGCCTGGGACGGTGTCGGGCTCCACGGGTTTCATGGCCAGGTAGAACAGCCCGGCGAGGACGAGGGAGAGCAGAGGGCCTACGAAGGCCAGGACGAACTCGCGTCCGGGGGTCTCGGCCTCCTTCTCGATCTCGGAGACGCCGCCGAAGAACTGGAGCTGGATGCGGCGGACGGGCAGGTCGAAGCGGATGGCGGCGACCGTGTGGGCCAGTTCGTGGACGAGGACGGAGGCGTAGAAGGCGACGGCGAAGAACAGGGACACCAGGTAGCGGGCGGCGCCCAGTTCGGGCAGCACGCGGTCGAGCTGGCCGCCGAAGACCCAGGTGATCAGGGCGGCGACGAGGAACCAGCTCGGCGCGACGTACACCGGTACGCCGAAGGGCCGGCCCATCAGCAGCCCGCCGCCGGGTTCCTTGGGCCGTGGCTGGGGCGGTTCGCCCTTGGCGATCCCGGAGTGGGCGAGGGAGCGGTGCTCGGGCGAGTGGGGACCGCCGTCTGCGGCGGGGGTGTCCGTGGGGGCCGGCGGCTCCGGCCGGGCGGTCGGGGTGCCCCCGCGGGACCCTGCGTCGGGCCGGGCGGCGGACCTGTCCTCGCCGACCGTCGGCTCCGGGCCGCCGGCGCGCCCGTCCTCAGTGGCTCGCGGCTCCGGGCTTGCAGCGCGTCCGTCCTCGTTGCCTCGCGGGCCGGGACTTGCGGCGCGTCCGTCCTCGACGGATTGCGGCTCCGGGCTTACGGCGCGTCCCTCCTCGGCGGCTCGCGGACCCGGGCCTGCGGCTTCCCCCGGCTCGTCGGCTCGCGGACCCGGGCCTGCGGATTCCCCCGGCTCGGCGGCTCGCGGACCCGGGCCTGCGGCCTCTCCCGGCTCGTCGGCTGTCGGCTGCGGGCCTGCCGGTTGTGGCGCCTCGTCGGGCGTCGGTGACGGGCCCGTGGCCTGCTGCGAGGTCTCGGGGTCCGCGTCGCTGCCGGGGTCCGGGGCGGGGCGGGGCGGAGTGGGCGGGGGTGCCGGGGCGTCGTGGGGCTCAGGCCCGGGGTGGTCGGTCGGTCCGGTCGCCGGGGCCGTAGGTGTTGCGGGGTGCTCGGCCTGCTCGTCGTTGCCGGACCGCGGCTGCCCGCTCCCGCCGCTCACGTCCACGGTGTCCCCTCGTTCGAAGCGTCTTCCGCGCCGTGTGGGCCGGAAGGGTCTCTGGTCGATGGTATGCGGCCGTGGTGGCACGTTCCGCCCCGGCACCCCTTGTGTTTGCCCTGCCGTCGGACGGCCGGTGCGGCACACGACTGGGTCACTGTCAGTGCCGGGCCGTATGGTCTGTGGTCATGGACAGCAGCATGGAGGACCCGGCCACGGCGGCGGGCGAGGGGGCCCAACCGGCGGGCGAGGCGGAGACGGACGCGGGGGCGGCCGCCACCAGCGGTGCGGCGGAGCCGGCGGGCGAGCGCGTGCCCGTCGCGCCCACCTCGCTGTCCCCCTCCCGCGCCAGCGACTTCATGCAGTGTCCGCTGCTGTACCGGTTCCGGGTGATCGACCGGCTGCCGGAGAAGCCGAGTGCGGCGGCGACACGGGGCACGCTGGTGCACGCGGTGCTGGAGCGGTTGTTCGACGCGCCCGCCGCGGAGCGGACCGCGCCGCGGGCCAAGGCGCTGATCCCGGGGCAGTGGGACCGGCTGCGGGAGAGCAGGCCGGAGGTCACGGAGCTGTTCACGGACGATCCGGACGGCGAGCGGCTCGCCCGCTGGCTCGGTGAGGCCGAGCAGCTCGTGGAGCGCTGGTTCACGCTGGAGGATCCGTCGCGGCTGGAGCCGGCCGAGCGGGAGCTGTTCGTGGAGGCCGAGCTGGATTCGGGGCTGCGGCTGCGCGGGATCATCGACCGGGTGGACGTGGCGCCCACCGGTGAGGTGCGGATCGTCGACTACAAGACGGGCAAGGCGCCGCGGGCGGAGTACGCCGAGGGCGCGCTGTTCCAGATGAAGTTCTACGCCCTGGTGGTGTGGCGGCTGAAGAGGGTCGTCCCGC
Organism: Streptomyces sp. NPDC020362; assembly: GCF_040642095.1. Classification (NCBI taxonomy): domain Bacteria; kingdom Bacillati; phylum Actinomycetota; class Actinomycetes; order Kitasatosporales; family Streptomycetaceae; genus Streptomyces; species Streptomyces sp. NPDC020362. Next base: position 1,240 of record NZ_JBFAET010000145.1, on the reverse strand, counting down.
GCCGGCTCCAGCTGGTCTACCTCGGCAGCGGGGACGTGCTGACCTACGACCCCGTACTCGCCGATCTGGAGCGTGTGGAGCGCAAGCTGCTCGCGTTGTGGGAGGCGATCGGGCGGGCGACGGAGTCCGGTGAGTGGCGGCCGCGGCCGACCAAGCTGTGCGGCTGGTGCGACCACCAGGCGCACTGTCCGGAGTTCGGCGGCACTCCCCCGCCGTATCCGCTGCCGGTGACGGCGGCCGACGGGCGGGCGGCCGGAGGTCCGGGGGGTGTCCCCCGGGAAGCGCAGTCGCCGCCGGTGAGCGCAGCCGACGGACCTGAGGCCGGGGGTCCGGGGGGTGTCCCCGGGCAGGCGCGGTCGCTGCCCGGTGAGGGCGCCTGAGTCGGGGACCGTGTCGCAGGGCAGAATGGGCCCGGACTAGCGAAGGAGTGTCACGTGGCCATCCGCGTCCTACTGGTCGACGACCAGCCGCTGCTGCGAACGGGTTTCCGGATGATCCTGGAGGCCGAGCAGGATCTCGCGGTCGTCGGTGAGGCCGGTGACGGCTTGCAGGCCCTCGATCAGGTGCGAGCGCTGCAGCCCGATGTCGTGCTGATGGACATCCGGATGCCGCGGATGGACGGGGTGGAGGCGACCCGGCAGATCACCGGGCCGGGGCGGGACGGTCCGGCGAAGGTGCTGGTGCTGACCACGTTCGACCTGGACGAGTACGTGGTGGAGGCGCTGCGGGCCGGGGCGAGCGGTTTCCTGCTCAAGGATGCGCCCGCCCATGAGCTGGTGCAGGCCATCCGGGTCGTCGCGGCCGGCGAGGCGCTGCTGGCGCCGAGCATCACACGTCGTCTGCTGGACAAGTACGCCACGCATCTGCCCTCGGGCGAGGAGCCGGTGCCCGACACCCTGCACACCCTCACCGACCGTGAGGTGGAGGTGCTGAAGCTGGTGGCGCGCGGGTTGTCCAACGCGGAGATCGCCGCGGACCTGTTCGTCAGCGAGACCACCGTGAAGACGCATGTCGGGCATGTGCTGACCAAGCTGGGTCTGAGGGACCGGGTGCAGGCCGCGGTGTACGCGTACGAGAGCGGGCTGGTGCGTCCCGGCGCGCAGTAGGACGCGGGCACACGGCGCGCCAGGACGTCGCGCTCGAACACGGCAGAGGGCGCTGCTTCCCCCGGTGGGCCTTCATGTTACAGGGGGCAAGGGCTTGTGAGCCTGTGAAAACGAGCACCATGCAGGGCGTTCAC
>NZ_JBFAET010000144.1:0-22773 GCF_040642095.1 Streptomyces sp. NPDC020362 | reverse complement strand
CTGGCTCCTCAGGCCGGTGACCCGTGCACCGTCATCTTTGTGTGGCCCCGCACGCCGGCGCCCCGTGCGCCGTACGAAGAGAGGTCACATGCCCCGACTCCCCCGCCTGGCCACGGCCGCCACGGCCGCGCTCGTGCTCGGCCTGATCGCGGCGGCGCCCGCCACCGGCCACGAGCCGATCATCACGGACTCGCGCACCGTCGCCCACTTCGGGCTCGCCGCCGGGCAGACGCCCGAGAACATCGCCCTCGAACCGGACGGCTCCGCCGACCTCACCTTCGCCCTCGCCCGGCAGGTCGCCCACGTCACCGCCGACGGGAAGACCCGCGACGGCAGGGTCCGGGTCCTCGCGACCCTGCCGGCCGTGGCGAAGGCGGACACACCCGTCGTGCACCGCGCCGTCGTCACCGGCATCGTCCGCGCCCCGAACGGCACGCGGTACGTCGCCTACGCGACCGGTACGCGCGAGACGGGCATCTGGCGTGTCCCCGGCAACGGCGGCGCGCCGGTGCAGATCGCCGCGCTGCCGCGGAACGGACTGCCCAACGGCCTGGCCCTCGACGAGCACCGCAACATGCTCTACGCCGCCGACTCGGTGCTGGGCACCGTCTGGCGCGTCCCGGCGTCGGGCGGCAAACCCACGGTCTGGGCCGAGGGCACACTGCTGCGGCCGCTCACGGCGTCCTCCGGCTCCAGCTCGGGCTACGGCGCCAACGGCATCAAGGTGCACCGCGACGCGGTGTGGGTGTCCAACTCCGTCCGCGGGACGCTGCTGCGCTTCCCGCTGCGCCCGGACGGCTCCGCGGGCCCGGTCGAGACGCGGGCCAAGGGGCTGGCCGGCATCGACGACTTCGCCTTCCCCGGGCACGGAAGCAGCGTGCTGGCCGCACTGAACGACACCAGCCAGGTCGTGCTGGTGCGCCGGGACGGCACCCGCACGGTCGTGCTGACCCCGCGGGACGGGCTGTCCAACCCGACCTCGGTGGCCGTCCGCGGCCGGACCCTCTACGTGCCCAGCGGAGCGTTCGTCACCCGGCAGGACCCGAACCTGCTCCTCGCCCGTCTGCGGTACCTGTTCGGCCGTCTCTAGGGCCTGTCCGTGCGCGGCTGCCCGCCGCGACCGGTGCGCCCGGTCGCGGCGAGCAGCCGTCTCAGGCGAGCTCGACCAGCAGGTCGCCGCCCTCCACCTGCTGGATCCGGTTGATGGCCAGCCGGGACACGCGGCCCGCCTTCTGCGCGGTGATCGTGGCCTCCATCTTCATCGCCTCGATGGTGGCCACGGTCGCGCCGGCCGCGACCTCGTCGCCCTCCGCCACCGCGAGCGTCACCACGCCGGCGAACGGCGCGGCCACATGGCCCGGGTTGGTCCGGTCGGCCTTCTCCGTCACCGGCACGTCCGACGCCGCCGCCCGGTCCCGGACCTGGATCGGCCTGAGCTGGCCGTTGAGCGAGGACATCACGGTGCGCATGCCGCGCTCGTCGGCCTCGCCGACCGCCTGCAGCTCGATCAGCAGCCGGACGCCGGGCTCCAGGTCGACGGCGTACTCCTTGGCGGGCCGCAGACCGTAGAAGAACGCCTTGCTGTCCAGCACGCTGGTGTCCCCGAACGACTGGCGGTGCGTGTCGAACTCGCGCGTCGGGCCGGGGAACAGCAGGCGGTTGAGCGTCGTCCGGGTGTCCTTCGCCAGCCCCTCGCGGTCCTCGGCGGACAGTTCGGGAGCCGGCTTGGGCTCGCCGCGGCCCTGCAGGGCCTTGGTGCGGAACGGCTCGGGCCAGCCGCCGGGCGGGGTGCCCAGCTCGCCGCGCAGGAAGCCGATGACCGAGTCGGGGATGTCGAACCGGTCCGGGGTCGCCTCGAAGTCGTCCGGGGACACGCCGGCGCCCACCAGGTGCAGGGCGAGGTCGCCGACGACCTTGGAGGACGGGGTGACCTTCACCAGGTGGCCCAGGATGCGGTCGGCCGCGGCGTACATGGCCTCGATGTCCTCGAAGCGGTCGCCGAGGCCGAGGGCGACGGCCTGGGTGCGCAGGTTGGACAGCTGTCCGCCGGGGATCTCGTGGTGGTACACGCGCCCGGTCGGGGAGGCGAGGCCCGCTTCGAACGGGGCGTAGATCTTCCGGACGCCCTCCCAGTACGGCTCCAGGTCGCCGACGGCCTGGAGGTCGAGTCCGGTGGGCCGCTCGGAGTGGTCGGTGGCGGCGACGAGCGCCGACAGCGACGGCTGCGAGGTCGTCCCGGCCATGGAGGCCACCGCGCCGTCCACCGCGTCGGCACCCGCCTGGACCGCGGCGAGGTAGGTGGCGAGCTGGCCGCCCGCCGTGTCGTGGGTGTGCAGATGCACCGGCAGGTCGAACTCGCGGCGCAGCGCGGACACCAGCTTGGCGGCGGCCGGGGCGCGCAGCAGTCCGGCCATGTCCTTGACGGCGAGGACATGCGCGCCGGCCTCGACGATCTGCTCGGCAAGGCGCAGGTAGTAGTCGAGGGTGTACAGCCGCTCGGCGGGGTCGTTGAGGTCGGCGGTGTAGCAGAGGGCGACCTCGGCGACGGCCGTGCCGGTCGCGCGGACGGCGTCGATGGCCGGGCGCATCTGGCCGACGTCGTTGAGGGCGTCGAAGATGCGGAAGATGTCGATGCCGGTGGCGGCGGCCTCCTGCACGAAGGCGTCGGTGACCTCGGTCGGGTACGGGGTGTAGCCGACGGTGTTGCGGCCGCGCAGCAGCATCTGCAGACAGATGTTCGGTACGGACTCGCGCAGGGCGGCCAGGCGCTCCCACGGGTCCTCGGCGAGGAAGCGCAGGGCGACGTCGTAGGTCGCGCCGCCCCAGCACTCCAGGGAGAGCAGCTCGGGCAGGGTGCGGGCGACGACCGGGGCGACGGCGAGGAGGTCCTTGGTGCGGACCCGGGTGGCGAGCAGCGACTGGTGGGCGTCGCGGAAGGTGGTGTCGGTGACGCCGAGGGTCGGCGACTCGCGCAGATGGCGGGCGAAGCCCTCGGGGCCGAGGTCGATCAGCCGCTGCCGGGACCCGGCCGGCGGCTCGCCGGCCGGCAGTTGCGGCAGCTTGGCGACCGGGTCGAGCAGGTCCGGGCGCTCGCCATGCGGCTTGTTGACCGTGACGTCGGCGAGGAAGGTGAGCAGCTTGGTGCCGCGGTCGGCGGAGTGCCGGGCGGTGAGCAGGTGCCGGCGCTGTTCGATGAACGAGGTGGTGACCCGCCCGGCCTGGAAGTCGGGGTCGTCCAGGACGGCCTGCAGGAAGGGAATGTTGGTGGCCACGCCGCGGATGCGGAACTCGGCCACCGCACGCCGGGCCCGCAGGACGGCGGTCCTGAAGTCCCGTCCCCGGCAAGTGAGTTTGACCAGCATCGAGTCGAAATGGGCGCTGATCTCCGTACCCGCGTGGGTGGTGCCGCCGTCGAGGCGGATGCCGGAGCCGCCGGGCGAGCGGTAGGCGCTGATCCGGCCGGTGTCCGGGCGGAAGCCGTTGGCCGGGTCCTCGGTGGTGATGCGGCACTGGAGGGCGGCCCCGCGCACGGTGACCGTCTCCTGGGACAGTCCGAGGTCGGCCAGGGTCTCGCCGGAGGCGATGCGCAGCTGGGACTGGACCAGGTCGACGTCGGTGACCTCCTCGGTCACCGTGTGCTCGACCTGGATGCGCGGGTTCATCTCGATGAAGACGTGGTTGCCGTCGCGGTCGAGGAGGAACTCCACGGTGCCCGCGTTGCGGTAGCCGATCTCGCGGGCGAAGCGCACGGCGTCGTCGCAGATCCGGTCCCGGAGCTGCGGGTCGAGGTTGGGCGCGGGCGCCAGCTCGATGACCTTCTGGTGGCGGCGCTGGAGCGAGCAGTCGCGCTCGAAGAGGTGGATGACGTTGCCCTCGCCGTCGGCGAGGATCTGCACCTCGATGTGGCGCGGGTCGACGACGGCCTTCTCCAGGAAGACGGTCGGGTCGCCGAACGCGGACGCGGCCTCGCGGGAGGCCGCCTCGATGGACTCGCGCAGCTGCTCGGGGGCTTCCACCCGGCGCATGCCGCGACCGCCGCCGCCCGCGACCGCCTTCACGAACACCGGGAAGCCGATCTCCTCGGCGGCGCGGACGAGTTCGTCCACGTCGGTGGAGGGCGCGGAGGAGCCCAGTACCGGCACGCCGGCCGCACGGGCCGCGGCCACCGCGCGAGCCTTGTTGCCGGTCAGCTCGAGCGTCTGGGCGCTCGGTCCGACGAAGGTGATGCCCGCCTCTTCACAGGCGCGGGCGAGTTCGGGGTTCTCGGACAGGAACCCGTAACCCGGATAGACGGCGTCGGCGCCCGCGCGGCGGGCGGCACGCACGATCTCCTGCACGGAGAGGTAGGCGCGCACCGGGTGCCCCGGCTCTCCGATCTCGTAGGCCTCGTCGGCCTTCAGCCGGTGCAGCGAGTTGCGGTCCTCGTGCGGGAACACGGCGACCGTGCGCGCACCGAGTTCGTAGCCCGCCCGGAACGCGCGAATCGCGATCTCTCCACGGTTGGCGACCAGCACCTTGCGGAACATCCTGGATTCCCTTCAGCTGCCTGCCGGCGACGAACACCATGGTGTCAGCCACGCCCTGCCGTATCTCGCGGCAACATTAGGGGGTGCCCGCACGTGTCGAAGTGCGAAAACCATCACATTGACGTGCGGCGGACATGCCAGGAGCCGGATCGCCGGGGCGAGGGACGCGGGGACCGGGGGCATCGGTGCGCGCGGGTACGCGTGCGGGTGCGGGTGCGGACGGCCGAGGTGCCGGCGCGGGGCGGCGGGGCGCGCGCAGGGACCGGAGGAAGGACCTCAGCCGTTCCCCGTGGCCGTGCAGGAGTCCCAGCACGACCGCCGTACCCACCGCGATCAGGTGCTCCCGGCCGGCGAGGTTCGGGACCGCGATCGATTCCCACACCATCGAGCCGCCCGTCAGGGTGAACACGACGGGCGCGCGCCGGACCACCGCGAGATAGGTGAACAGGCCGACGACGGCCGCGGAGGGTCCGGTGTCGAGCACCTTGCCGCACTCGGGCGGCAGTCCTAGCCCCCACCAGCCGGGGCCGAGCGCGATCATCACGCGTGCGGTGAGGGTGCCGGCCAGGGTGGTGATGTAGGAGATGGCCAGGGTCCGGCGCCGGCCGAGGGCCAGTTCGGCGAGCGCGAAGGCGAGGAACAGCTGGGTGATGCCCGCCCACACCGGCAGGTCGAGTGCCGGGACGTACAGCGAGACCGGGGTGCGCAGCAGGGACAGCCACAGCGGCAGGTCGGCGTAGACGCCGCCTAGCCGCTTCACCCACAGTGCTCCGGTCGGGTGCTGGGCCAGGTCATGGAAGAAGACGACGCCGAACGCGGCGACGAACGCCAGTAACAGCCCGGACAGTCCGCGTCGCGCGAGCCGGTGCACCGGGTCGACGACGATGGCGTGCCATTCCGCCCGCAGTGTGCGCCCGGTGAACCGGGCGAGGCGTGCGAGCACGGAGCGGATCCACGCCGTGCGCTCGTCCCTTCTCCGGTCGGCACTCATGAGGCACGGCAGCCCGTCGCCTCCGGGTCCCCCGCCACCTGCATCGCCCCCTTGACCCCGCTTCCGGCGTCCCGGCCGTGCGGGGAGTCATCTGGTCTTCCACCCGTTTTCGGTGGCCATCGCGTGGATGTGCGATTTCACCCTTCCCATCCGCCCTCTCCGGACGGGTCGGCCGCGCCATCGCCCCGGTCGGTCATCGGCTGGTCATGCCGTTGCCGCCGACGAGAACGGCGCTCACAGTTCAGCGAGCCGGAGGCCCGTCGTCAAGATCCTCAGGGCCCGTGGCGCCGTGACAAGAATCCGGCGTATGGGAAGCAACCCGGACGGCTTCGGAACCGTCCCCCAACGGGGGTGTCTGTCCGTACACTCCGGAGGCGCCCGGTTCACGGCCAACGCGCGGGTACGACCGCCCGCTTCATGGAATAACACCGGAACCTTTCGGGTTCGATCGCCAACTCTCGTATAGTGACCGCCGGTTCACCCTCCAGAGTCATGTTGCGCACCCGCCCCTGCTCGCCCTCTCCGTCGCGAGGACCAGACCGGACCGATGACCGCCCCCACGCATCCCGGCGACCGACCCTCCTTCCGAACGTTGGCTTCCGCCCTCGCCGTGACCGGCGTGCTGTCGGCTGTCGTGGTCCTCGCCGCCGTCTCGGCCGCGCCGGACTCCGTGCGTACTCCGCTCGCCTGGGGCGCGGGCACGGCCGCCGTCGCGCTCTGCGCCGCCGTGGCCACTGCGGCGCACGCCCTGCGCGATGCGCGCGGCACCCGGCGGAGACTGGAGAGCGTCACCGGGGACATCGGCCGGCTCCTGCAGCGGCAGGCCCGCACGGCCGAGCAGACGCGTCAGGAGCAGCAGCGTCTCATCGAGGAACTGGCCGAGCAGCAGCGGGAGTTCACGGCCGAACGGGCACGCCTGGCCGAGGAGGGCGCGCAGGAGCTGGACCGGCTGCGCAGCGAACACACGTGGCTGGCCGAGGAGTTGGACCGGGCCCGCCGCGAGCGGGCCGCGGCGGTCTCCGCGACGTCGAACGCCGCCGCCCGTCTGCAGGCCCTCGCCACGGCCACCCTCGCCGATCTGCGGGCGATGGAGGACCGTCACGGCGACGAGGACGTCCTCGCCGACCTCCTTCACCTGGACCATCGCACCGCCCAGGCCGGCCGGCTCGCCGACTCGGTCGCCGTGCTGACCGGAACGCGTTCGGGCCGCCGCTGGGCGCGGCCGATCGCGATGGAGTCCGTCCTGCGCGGTGCGATGGGCCGGATCTCCGGCTACCTGCGGGTGCGGGTGCACTCGGTGAGCGAGACATCCGTCGCCGGGCACGCCGCGGAGGGGGTGATGCACGCCCTCGCCGAACTCCTCGACAACGCCGCGAACTTCTCGCCCCCGACTGCCGAGGTCCACGTGTACGTGGAGGAGGTGCCGGCCGGTGTCATCGTGTCCGTGGAGGACAGCGGTCTGGTCATGGGGGACGTACAGCTGCGCCGCGCCGAGCGGGCGGTCCGCGGAGACGAGGCCGGGCTGGGCGGTCTGACCGGCACCCGGCTCGGGCTCGCCGTGGTGGGCCGGCTGGCACGCAAGCACGGCCTGAAGGTGTCCTTCCGGCCGTCGGCGCGCGGGGGCACGGGCGTGCTGATGCTCCTCCCGCAGGACATCCTCACCAGCCCCGCCGCATCCCGGCCGACGGCCGAGGGCGTGCGTCCGGACGCCGGGAGCCCGGCCGAAGTGGCGGTCAGCGGCCCCGCTCCGGTGCACGAGTCCCCCGCGCCCGATGCGGGCGAGGGCCCGGCAGGGCTGCCCCAGCGGCGCCGGGGCCGCACGCTCGCCGAGGCCGAGCGGTCCCGTTCGCAGCCCCGGCCCGGCGAACAGCGGCCCCCGGGAGGCGCCGACGGGGCCAGGACCCACGCCGCCCGCTTCGGCAGCTTCCGCCGTGCCGTCCGCCCCACCGCACGGGACCGGCCCGGGACCGCCCTCGACGCGGCAACCGCAGCCCCCCGGGGCGAGGAGGAGCACACCTCACCGGACAGCTCTCCGCAGGCCGCGGCCCCTCACAGCCGCCCGGACGGCACCCCGCACGGCACCGCACCGGAGGACCGGGCGGCCCCCGACCTGCGGGGCACCGCTTCCGACGAAGCCGAGCACACCTCCCCGGCCCCCTCCCACCCGCACGCGCACCCGGAAGGCGACGCCACTTCATGACCGGCCCGACCACCGCCGACGACACGCTCACCTGGCTCCTGGTGGGCCTGCTGGAGAGGACCCCGGGCGCGCGGCACGCGCTCGTGCTCTCCCGGGACGGGCTGAAACTGTGCCGCTCCCCGGAGCTGAGCGTGGACCGGGCCGATCAGCTCGCCGCGATCGCCGCCGGGATCCAGTCGCTGTCGCACGGGGCGTCGGTCGAGTTCGGCGACGGCAGCGGAGGCGTCCGCTCGGCGATGACCGAGTTCTACGGCGGCGTACTGTTCATCGTCGAGGCGGGACGGGGCGCCCATCTGGCCGTCGTGACGGCCGAGGACGCGGACCCCGGGCTGGTCGGGCACCGCATGAGCGAACTGGTCGAGCAGCTCGGCGAGCACCTGACCGCTGTGCCCCGCACCTCATGACCCGTCCCGGCAGGGACGACGCTCCCGACCGTCTGTACACCCTCACCCAGGGCCGCGTCCGGACCGGCCCGGACAGCCCCTTCGACCTGGTCACGTTGGTCGTCGCCGAGTCGGAGCCGGTGGCCGGCATGCAGTCGGAGCACGCGGCGATCCTGCGGATGACGCGCTTCCCCGCCTCCGTGGCCGAGATCGCGGCCGAACTGCGCCTGCCGGTGGGCATCACCAAGGTGCTGCTGTGCGACCTGCTGGCGGCGGGCCGCGTCAGCGCCCGCCATCCGCACCGGCCGGCCCTCACCGACCCCGACCTCCTGGAGCAGGTGCTCGTTGGACTCCGCAACCTCTGATGCGCGCACCCCGCTCGGTGCCTCGGCCGACAACGGTCTGAAGATCGTCGTCGTGGGCGGCTTCGGCGTCGGCAAGACCACCCTCGTCCGCTCGGTCAGCGAGATCCGCCCCCTCACCACCGAGGAGACGATGACCGAGGCCGGTCGGCCGGTGGACGACATCCGGGAGGTGCGCGGCAAGTCCGCGACGACCGTCGCCTTCGACTTCGGCCGGATCACCCTGGACGCCCACAACGTGCTGTACCTGTTCGGCGCGCCCGGTCAGGAGCGGTTCTGGTTCCTGTGGGACCGGCTGTTCTCCGGCACGCTCGGCGCTGTCGTGCTCGTCGACACCCGCCGGATCGACGACTCCTGGTACGCGATCGACCGGCTGGAGCACCACGGCACGCCGTTCGTCGTGGCCTGCAACGACTTCGGCGGCCCGGTGATCGCCGGCGAGGACGTCCGCGCGGCCCTGGACCTGGATCCGCATGTGCCGCTGATCGACTGCGACGCCCGCTCCCGCCCGTCCGCCCAGCAGGTGCTGATCACTCTGGTGCAGCACGTCAGGGACCGTTGCGCCGGTCCGTCCCTGCCCGCGGCCCTGCCCCGACAGGAGTTCGTGTGACCCCCGACGCCGTCCCGCTGACCGGACCCCGGTTCCTTGCCGAACCCGCCTGCCTGTACCGGGAGATGCGGCGCGAGCACGGCGCCGTGGTCCCGGTCCTGCTCGTCGGGGACGTCCCGGCCTGGCTGGTGCTCGGCTATCGCGAGCTGCACCAGGTGACCGGCGATCCGGTGCTGTTCAGCCGTGACTCCGGGCTGTGGAACCAGTGGGAGAACATCCCGGCCGACTGGCCGCTGCTGCCGATGATCGGCCACCGGCAGCCGTCGATCCTCTACACCGTCGGGGAACGGCACCGGCAGCGCGCCGCGATGATCAGCGACGCGCTGGAGGCGGTGGACCCCTCCGAACTGCGCGGCCACGCCGAGCGGTTCGCGGACGAGCTGATCGACGCGGTCTGCTCCACGGGCGAGACCGACCTGATCGCGCACTACGCGATGCTGCTGCCGGTGCGGGTCCTCGCCCGGCTGTACGGCTTCCCGGACGAGGACGGCCCAGGTCTGGTCACCTCCCTCAACGACATGATCGACGGCCGCGAGCGGGCCCTTGCGGGGCAGGCCCATCTGGCCGCCTCCATGGGGCAGTTGCTCGCCGACCGGGCGCAGGAGCCCGCCGCCGACGTGGTCTCCCGGATGCTGGCCGGCGGCGGCGGCTTCACCCATGAGGAGATCGCCCAGGACCTGATGGTGATGATGGCGGCCGGGCACCAGCCGACCGCCGACTGGATCGGCAACTCGCTGAGGCTGATGCTCACCGACGACCGGTTCGCCGCCTCCCTGTTCGGCGGGCGCAACAGTGTCGCCGAGGCGATGAACGAGGTGCTCTGGGAGGACACACCCACACAGAACGTGGCCGGCCGCTGGGCCGCCCGCGACACCCGCCTGGACGGCCGCCGCATCGCGGCCGGCGACCTGCTGCTGCTCGGCCTGCAGGGCGCCAACTCCGATCCGCGGATCCGCACCGACGCCTCCGCGCTGACCGGCGGCAACGGCGCCCACTTCTCCTTCGGCCACGGCGAGCACCGCTGCCCGTTCCCCGCGCAGGAGGTCGCCGAGGTGATCGCGCGGACCGGCATCGAGGTCGTCCTGGACCGGCTGCCGGACATCGACCTGGCGGTACCCGCCGAGTCCCTCACCCGGCGGCCCTCGCCCTGGCTGCGGGGGCTGACCGAGCTGCCGGTGCGGTTCACGCCCGTCCCCGCCCTCTGATCCAGCGTCGCCCCGGCCGTCCCGCTCTTCCACCGGGGGCCCGGTGGCTGTCCCCCGGGCCGACGCAGTACCCCGACCCCTGCCCTGGAGGCATGCCACGATGACGATCGGAACCGCCCGGATCGCCCTGGACCCCTTCGTCACGGACCTGGACGGTGAGAGCGCGGCGCTGCGAGCGGCCGGTCCGCTCGCCGCCGTGGAACTGCCGGGCGGCGTCCCGGTGTGGGCCGTCACCCACCACGCCGAGGCCCGGGCCCTGCTGACCGATCCGCGCCTGGTGAAGGACATCGACGTCTGGGGCGCCTGGCAGCGCGGCGAGATCCCGGCGGACTGGCCGTTGATCGGCCTCGCCAACCCGGGCCGTTCCATGCTCACCGTGGACGGCGCCGACCACCGCCGCCTGCGCACCCTGGTCGCGCAGGCGCTCACCCCGCGCCGGGTGGAGCGGATGCGGGAGCGGATCGAGATGCTCACCCAGGACCTGCTCGACGCACTGCCCGCCGACGAGGAGGTCGTGGACCTCAAGGCGGCCTTCGCCTACCCGCTGCCCATGTACGTCATCGCCGACCTCATGGGCATCGAGGAGGCGCAGCTGCCCCGGCTGAAGGTGCTGTTCGAGAAGTTCTTCTCCACGCAGACGCCGCCCGAAGAAGTGATCGCGACTCTCACGGAGCTGGCCCAGATCATGGCCCGGACGGTGGCGGCGAAGCGGGCCGGGCCGGGCGACGACCTGACCAGCGCGCTGACCCTGGCGTCCGAGGACGGCGACCGCCTCACCGACGAGGAGATCGCCTCCACGCTCCAGCTGATGGTCGCGGCCGGCCACGAGACGACGATCTCCCTGATCGTGAACGCCGTGGTCAACCTCTCCGTCCACCCCGCCCAGCGCGCCCTCGTCCTGGCCGGCGAGGCGGACTGGTCCGCGGTCGTCGAGGAGACCCTGCGCCATTCCACCCCGACCTCGCACGTGCTGATCCGCTTCGCGACCGAGGACGTACCGGTCGGCGACAAGGTGATCCCGGCCGGGGACGCCCTGATCGTGTCGTACGGCGCGATCGGCCGCGACGAGAAGGCGCACGGACCGAGCGCCGGCGCGTTCGACATCACGCGCGGGACGAGGAACCGTCACCTCTCCTTCGGGCACGGCCCGCATGTCTGCCCCGGCGCCGCACTGTCCCGCCTGGAGGCGGGCGTGGCGCTGGCCGCGCTCTACGCCCGCTTCCCGGGCCTGGACCTGGCGGTGCCGGCCGACGCGTTGCGCAACAAGCCGGTGGTGACCCAGAACGACCTCTTCGAGCTGCCGGTGCGCCTGAACGCCTGAGTTGACTTCGAGAGCGCTCCAAGTCATAGCGTCGCGGACATACCGGTGCACGAGGACCACGTCGCCCGGCCTCCCCCACGGGATGCCCGGTGGCGGAATCCGTCGCTAGATGGACGAGGGGCTCCGTGCCGTACGGAACGACGATCGAGTGTGCAGGAAAGGCTGGGACACCAGATGCGACAGCGCAGTCTGCGGGACCTCCGGGTATCGGCCATCGGCCTCGGGTGCATGGGCATGTCGGCCTTCTACGGCACCACGGACCAGAACGAGGGCATCGCGACCATCCGACGCGCCCGGGAGATCGGCGTCACCTTCCTCGACACCGCGCAGCTCTACGGCCCGCTCACCAACGAGTCGCTGGTAGGCGAGGCGATCAGGGGCCACCGCGACGAGTACGTGATCGCCACCAAGTTCAACTACCGGATGGACGACGCGGTGCCGGGCGACATGAGCACGATCGGGCGGCAGGACGGCTCGGCCGAGCATGTCCGCAGCTCCGTCCACGGCTCGCTGGAGCGCCTGGGCACAGACCACATCGACCTGTACTACCAGCACCGGGTCGACCCCGAGGTGCCCATCGAGGAGACGGTCGGTGCCCTCGGGGAGCTGGTGGCGGAGGGCAAGGTGCGGCACATCGGGCTGAGCGAGGCGAGCGCGGAGACGATCCGGCGCGCCCATGCCGTCCACCCGATCACCGCGGTGCAGAGCGAGTACTCGCTGTGGACGCGGGACGTGGAGGCCGAGGTGCTGCCCGCCTGCCGGGAGCTGGGCATCGGCTTCGTGCCGTACTCGCCGCTCGGCCGCGGTTTCCTCGCCGGCCGCTTCTCCTCCGCCGAGGACCTGGACGAGAACGACTACCGCCGCAACAGCCCCCGCTTTGCCGACGCCAACATCGACGCGAACCAGCGGCTGGCGGAGAAGGTGAAGGAGATCGCCGCGGAGAAGGGCGTGACCCCGGCCCAGCTGGCGATCGCCTGGGTGCTGGCCCAGGGCGAGGACCTGGTCCCGATCCCGGGCACCAAGCGCCGCACCTACCTGGAGCAGAACGCGGCCGCGGTCGACGTCGAGCTGACCAAGGAGGAACTGGCCCGCATCGACGCGGAGCTGCCCGAGGCGTCGGGCGAGCGGTACGACGAGGCGGGGATGCGGGCGGTCAACCGCTAGCCGGGCGGGGAGCCGCGCGCCTGCCGTCGATCGGCCGCGGCGCCGTCAGGGCCGGTCGCGCGGTTCCCCGCACCCCTTGTGGGGCGCTGCAACTCGGCCCGGCCCCCTTCGAGCCGCCGGTTCGCGTGCCGTGCGGGCCCGCCGTCGCCGGGCGCGCAGCCGGAGGTACTGGTCGCTCCTCCAAGTGCCGTCCGCACCGTCCGGGAGCACGCTGGTAGGCATGAGACTGCGGCAGAGGGTCGCGGGTGTGCAGCAACCGGGGCAGTCGACGCACGCGCTGCTGCTGCTCCCGATCCTGCTCATCGTGGTGATCACCGTGGTGGACATCCGCTCCCCCGAGTCCATCCATCTGGGCCCGGCCCTGGTCATCGCCCCCGCGCTCACCCCGTCGTTCGCCGGGCCCCGGACCACGGCCTTCGTGGGGGCGCTCGCGATCGCGGCCCAGACGCTGATCGCCTTCACGCACGGCGGCATCGCCACCTTGAACCACATCGTGCAGCTCGTCACCCTGACGGTGCTCTCGGTGATGGTCGTGATCTACAGCGTGGTACGTGAGCGGCGCCAGGCCCAGCTGGCGCAGGTGCGCACGGTCGCCGAGGCCGCACAGCACGTGCTGATGTGGCCGCTGCCCGAGCAGATCGGCCCGCTGTGGATCGCCTCCCTCTATCTGGCCGCCGAGGACGAGGCACAGATCGGCGGTGACCTGTACGCGGTGACCCAGTACGAGGGCGGGGTGCGGGTCCTGATAGGCGACGTGCGCGGCAAGGGCCTGCCGGCCATCGGGGAGGCGGCGCTGCTGCTCGGTGCCTTCCGGGAGAGCGCCCACCGGCACATCCCGCTGGAGGACCTGGCCGCGTCGCTGGACCAGAGCATCAGCCGGTACGCGACCGAGCTGGAGAAACCGGAGGAGGCCGGCGAGCGCTTCGCCACCGCTCTGCTGGTGGAGATCCCGGACCAGGATCCGGTCACCCGGATGACCAGCTGCGGCCATCCCCCGCCGCTGCTGCTGAGCCCGGGGCACGCGGTATCGGTGCCGAGCCTGCACCCCTCGCCGCCTCTCGGGGTGCAAGGGGGCTCCGACCACACGATGGACGTGTTCTCCTTCGAACCGGGCGACACGCTGCTGCTGTACACCGACGGTGTCATCGAGGCCCGGGACGCACACCGCCGGTTCTATCCGCTGTCCGAGCGGGTGGCGCGCTGGACGGACGACAGTCCGGAGGCTCTGATGCACCATGTGCGGCGCGATCTGCTCGCCCACGTGGGCGGCCGCCTGGACGACGATGCGGCACTCATGGCGCTGCACCGCACCCCCGCGGACCGCCGTCGACACCACCACCTCGGACGGGGGTCCGGCACCGGGCGGATGCTGCACGAAACCGGGACACGGTCCCGCACGGGGTGAGGCCACCGGCGGGGTGGGGCTTCGGGCGTGAGCCCCGAGTCGGGTGGGTTCCCGGGCGGCGCACAGGTTGACCACAGGCTCCACCAGGGTGTCGGTGCGCCGTACGTTCGGCGGCCTTTGAGGCAACGTTCCACTGCGGAGGTGGCCTGCCCGGGCCGGCCGTTGCGAGAATCGCGGGCGCCCCGAGAACAGGGAGGTGCGATGTCCGTACGACACCTGCTCGCCGGTCTGGCCCTGGTGCCGGCGCTCGTGTTACCCGCCACCGCGCAGGCGGCCCAGGGCGGTCCGCCCCAGGCCCGTTTCGATCTCCAGGCCCACCGCGGCGGTCTCGGCATGACGACCGAGGAGTCGCTGGAGGGGTTCGGCAAGGCGCTGCGGCTGGGGGTGTCCACGCTGGAGCTGGACACCCAGATCACCAAGGACCTGAAGGTCGTCGTCAACCACGACCGGCAGATCAGCGACGTCAAGTGCCGCGACACCGGTCCGGTCACGCCCGGCGACCCGATGTACCCGTACGTCGGCAAGTACATCAAGGACCTCACGCTCGCCCGGATCAAGACCTTGGACTGCGGCTACCAGCAACTGCCGGGCTTCCCGGAGCAGGAGGTCGTCAAGGGCTTCCGCATGGTGGAGCTGAAGGACGTCCTGGATCTCGTCAGGAGCTACAACGCCCACCGGGTCAGGCTGAACATCGAGACCAAGGTCGAGGCGGGTGCGCCCGAACAGACCGCGCCGCGCGAGGTGTTCGTGCGCCGCGTGTACCAGGAGATCCACCGCTCGGGCATCGAGCGGCAGGTGACCATCGAGTCGTTCGACTGGGGCGCGCTGAAGGCGATGCACCGGCTGGCCCCCGCATGGCCGCTGGTGGCGCTGACGAACTACGACTTCCTCGAGGTCGGCCGGCCGGGCGCGTCCCCGTGGCTCGGCGGCATCGACGCCGACGACTACGGCGGCGACTTCGTGAAGGCGGCCGCGACCGTCCCCGGTGTCACGGCTCTCTCCCCCAACTACGGCTTCCCGCAGAGCGGGAAGGTCGGCGATCCCGGTTTCCGTTTCTACTCGGACGCGGCGATGGTCGCCGAGGCGCACGCGCGCGGTCTGAAGGTGGTCCCCTGGACCTGCGACGACCCGGCGACGGTGGAGGCGCTGATGGACTTCGGCGTCGACGGCATCATCACCGACTACCCCGACCGCGTACGGCAGATCATGGCCGGCCGGGGTATGCGGCTGCCCCGGCCGTACCATCCCCGCGGTCTGTCCTGACCGCGCCCGAAAGCCGCGAGCCCCGCCCCGAGTGGGGGCGGGGCGGGACTGCGCGCCCGTCAGCCGGTCAGGCGGCCGGCTTGAGGTCGGTGATCTTCAGGGTCTTCAGGTCGGACTGGACGTCGATCTTGCTGACCTCGGCGTCGGGGCCGTCGCTCCAGGTGAGCGTGACCCGGCTGGTGGCGTGGCCCGCACCCGATCCGGTGTGGACGACCTTCCACTTCACCGGCACGTTCTGCGCGAACAGAATGCCGTCGGCGTGGTTCTTCTTCTCGAACGCGGCGACCTTCTTCTGGGCCGCGGCGGTCAGATAGAAGCCACGCAGCGCCTTGGCACTGGCCGCCGCCGAGGGGTCCTCGTTGGCCCAGACGGCGTCGATGTAGGCGCCGTAGAAGTCGGCCACGTGCTGGGTGACGTTGCGCGGATCGCCCTGGGCGGAAACCGCGGCGGCACGGGCGGTGTGGCTCGCGGCGGTGCCGGCGAGGGCGGGCGTGACGGCGGCGAGGGTGAGGCCGGCGGTGAGGGCGACGGCGGTCACCAAGGTCTTGCGGTTGCGGACGGACATGTGACTTTTCCCCCGGTTTTTTCGCGACCGGGCTCACCCCGGCCTTCGCGGACCCTAAGACCGCTTTTCCCGCCGCCGGGTTCCGCCTCTCTCCGCTTTCTTCTTCGGCAATTCCGGGCCCCTGGCACCGGGGAAAAGGTTGTACCGAATTCCGGCCCGATGGCCTGTCTTTTCGGACAGATTCGTTCAGGCAGCCGGCGGATTCCGGCCTTCGACGAACCGGGCGAGGTGGTCGACGGCCATACGGGTGCCCCGTTCGTTTGTCCTCACGGGGGATGTCGTCGGGCACTCCCTCGTGCAGGACCTCGACGTCGGTGGCGCCGTCGGGCGTCGCCGTGGACGCGGGGCTCATGTTCTCGGGGCCCGCCGGGCGGCGAGCGCGTCCGGATCGACCAGTGCCCGGTAGACGGCCTCGGCGGGCGCCTGCACGCGCCGGGTGACTCGCGTGGCGTACATGGCCTCACGCCACCGGCCAGGGGGCGGCCCGGCCCGTCGTGCGGAACGAACGGGGCCGGGGTCCGGGAGGTGGTGGACGGACCCCGGCCCCGGGCCGGTCACGGCTTGCGGGCCACCGCGCCGTACATCGCGATGTCCTCGTCGCGGATGTCCTTCTCGCCGGCTCCGTCGGGGTGCCACTTGTGCACCTGGACGATGCCGGGTTCGACCAGGTCCAGGCCGTCGAAGAACTCGTGGGCCTCGCCGATGGTGCGCAGCCGCATCGGCATGTTGCGGGCCGCGTACTCGCGGGCGACCCGGCCCACCTCCTGAGGCGCGAACTCCGCGGTGCCGATGGACATCGCCAGATGGCTGCCGGAGGGCAGCGGTTCCAGCAGGCGGCGGACGACACCGACCGCGTCGTGCTCGTCCAGCATGAAGTGGACGATGGCGATGACGGTGAGCGCGACCGGCTTGCCGAGGTCGAGCGTCTCCCGCAGTTCCGGCGCCCGGAGGATGGCGGCCGGGTCACGGAAGTCGGCCTCGATGTACGACGTCCTGCCCTCGGGCGCGCTGGCGAGCAGCCCCTGGGAAAGGGTGAGGACGATGGGGTCGTTGTCGACGTACACGATCCGGGACTCCGGGGCCACCGCCTGGGCGATCTCGTGCAGGTTGGGCGAGGTCGGGATGCCGGTGCCGATGTCCAGGAACTGGCGCATGCCCGCCTCCTCGGCGAGCCAGCGCACGGCACGGTTCATGAAGTCGCGGTTGGCGCGCATGTGGACCGGGAGGGCGGGCCACTCCCGGGACATGGCGTCGCCCGCCTCCTGGTCGGCGGGGTAGTAGTCCTTGCCGCCGAGGATGTAGTCGTAGATGCGGGCGGAGTGGGCGTTCTCGGTGTCGATGCGGTCGGCCGGCCATCCGTTGTCGGGCAACGCCGTGTCTCCCATTCGGGTCGGGGGGTGGGGACTTGCGTGGAACGGGCTCGCTCACAGCAGGAAGTCGGCGTCGCCCTCCTTCACACCGCTCAGGAAGCTCGACATCTCGCGGGACGTGAACACCAGCGCCGGACCGTCGGGGTCGGTGGACTGGCGTACGGCGACGCGCCCGTCGGCGAGTTGCTTCACTTCCACGCAGGCGCCGCCCGCATCGTCGCTCCACGGCTTGGTCCAACCGCGGGCGCCCAGCTGCCGGGCCGGCATGCCGTTGCGTATCGGAGGATGCACGGTTACAGCTCCTTGCGAATCGCGCCGAGCAGGGTCTCGGTCTTCCGGGCGGGCGCCGCCTGCGCGCCGAGCCGGTCCAGGGCCTCGCGGTACACCACGACGTCGTCGCCCTTGTCGAGGTAGACGGCACCGACCAGGCCGCCGAGGTAGACGATGTCGGGCAGTTCGCGGGCCCGGAACCTGAAGAGGTGGTACGCGCCCGCCCGCAGCGCCGGGTGCGGGCCATTGGCGAACGGCATGAGCTGCACGGTCACGTGCGGCAGCCTGTTGAGCTCGATGAGATGGCCGATCTGCGCGCGCATCACCTCGGGCCCGCCGACCGGCCAGCGCAGCACGGTCTCGTCCATGACGACCCACAGCCGCGGCGGCCCTTCCCGGGCGAGCAGCTCCTGGCGCCGCATGCGCAGCGCGACCCGTCGTTCGGTCGCCTCGGCCGGTGCGTGCGGATTGCCCGCGCTCAGCAGGGCGCGCGCGTAGTCCTCGGTCTGCAGCAGGCCGTGGACGAACTGGTTCTCGTACGCCCGGATCTGCAGGGCCGCCTGCTCCAGGCTGAGATAGGCGGCGAACCAGTCGGGCATGACGTCACGGTAGGTGTGCCACCAGCCGCGTTTGTTGGCCTCGCGCACCGACTGCAGGAAGGTGTCGATCTCCTGCTGGTCGGTCACGCCGTAGACCTGGAGGAGTTTCTCGGCGTCCGTGAGGCGCAGCCGGGCGACCTTGGCGGCCTCCATGCGGCGGATCGTGGAATGGCTGACCCCGATGGCCGCACCCGCCTGCTCGAAGCTCAGGCCGGCCCGGGTGCGCAGTTCCTCCAGCTGTCTGCCGAGGATCATGCGCAGGACGGAAGGGGCGCCGCCCCAGTCGGTCTCCGTGGTCACGCCCACCCCCTCGCCCGGGCTTCAGGGTCGCCGTGTCATGCGATCGCCTTCACAAACCCATTCGATCACTTCTTGCCGAAAGCAGCATGCACTTGGCCACTTGCAATTTTCAACTTGCCGGTTGCGGCTGCTTGTTGGCTGGTGTCACAGTGGACTCACTGCTCCGACTGACCGAAGGAGCAGGCGGCGCAGTCCAGTTGGGGGAGACCGGCCTGCACCACGGCCTCGTGGGAGGCGGTGTGTCGTCTGCTCGCCGAAGCGGCCGGCCCCTCCGACACCGACACCCCCCACGATGCGAGGCCGCACGAAAGGCGTACGGCGATGGCTCCGCCCTCCTCCCTCCCCCGACCACTCCACCGGCTCCCCGAGGACCGGGTCCCCGGCAGGCCGGCCCTCGGCCCGTCCCCGCTGCGGCTGCCTCCCGCAGGCCTCCCGGCCCGCGTCCCGGAGGCCAAGGAGCCCGCACCCCACCAGGCGGAGGCCATGGGACCCACGCCCCGGCCGGCGGAGGCGGCCTGCACCGCCAGACCACCCGGAGGCGAGCACCCGGGTCGACTCCCTGGGCCCGACGGCTCCGACCCGCTCGCCTCCGGGGCCGCACGTCCCGGCCTCGCCGCCGCCTTCGAACTGCCGCCGCTGCCGGCCTCGGTCGGCGCGGCCCGCCGGGTGGTGAGCGACCTGCTGACCGCCTGGGGAGCCGACGGGTGCGTCCGGGACGACGCGGTGCTCATGACCTCGGAACTGGTGACCAACGCCCTGGTGCACGCGGCCGGAGAACGGATCGTGTGCCGGGTCCACCGCGCCGCGCACCGGGTGCGCATCGAGGTCGAGGACCAGAACCGGGGCCCTGCCCACCCCGTCCCCCGGTGTCCCGGGCCCGACGACCAGCACGGTCGAGGGCTCTTCCTTGTCGACGCGCTGAGCACCGACTGGGGCGTGACGGTCGTGGACGGCCGGCCCGCGCGCGTCGTCTGGGCGGAACTGACGACGGCACACGGCGTCGCGGACCCGGCCGCCCCCGCACCGAACACACCCCTCCCACGGACCGTCCCCCACTCGTCCGAAGGATCCCCGGCCCATGTCCCTGACCGCGCCCGCCGCCACCCTGCCCGCCGACCCGTCCTGGACCCGGACCCGCCCGAGGCCGGGACCCGCTGATCCGGCCGCTGCCCGCGTCCCATGAGCCACGTGACGAGGCGTGCGGGGCCGGGGACTCCCGGTACTGCGGCACCGGCTGCTTCCGCAGGGTGGTGGCGCCCGGCGCGGCGGCACCGGCTGTCTCCGAGGACGGCAGCGCCGGCGCACGGCGGCATCCGCTGCTGACGAGCGGAGGACGGGGACCGGCGGCGAGCGAGCCCGGCCGCACGACCGGACCGCTCGTTCCCCTGCACGCCGACACGGCCGTCCCACTCCGGTTCCCCGGTAGATTCAACTCCTGATGCGAGCCGTTCGCGTCCGCCGGCGGTCCCGGTGCCCCCGGACAGGGGGCCGGGCGTCCGCCGCACAGGGGTGGCACCGGGGGGTTGCATGGTCTGGTCGCTCGTCCGCAGAAGCCGGACCGGGCCGGGACTCCCGGTGCCCGGGCGGTGCGAGCCGGGCCGGCATGTCCTGGCCACCGAGCGTCTGTTGCTGTTCACGCCCCGGACCCTGCTCGACGTCGCTGCGGCGCTCGCGGCCAGCGCGGACGCCGAGGCACAGCGGTGGCTCGGGGACGGGACCGACCGGATCGCGCCCGACCCCGCGGCCCGGCGCGCCCTGCTGGATCGGCGGCCCGCCGGCGACGACGGCCGCCGCGTTCCGCGCCGGCTGGCGACGCCCTTCACCCCCGGTCCCGACGACCCGGTGTTCCTGGTCTGCGTGCGCAGGTCCGACCTCAGTTATGCCGGTGGCCTGCAGATGCAGCACCGCGAGGGTGAGATGGGCGGCTGGCTGGCGCCGCGCTGCCGCGGACAGGGCCTGGGAACCGAGCTGTTCCGGGCCGGGGCCCTGCTCGCCCACACCCACATGGGGATGAGCACGGTACGGGCCGGTGCCGAGACCGGAAACGCCGCGAGCCGGCGGGCTCTGGCCCGGGCGGGATTCCTTCCGCACGAGGGGCCTCCCCGGCACACCCTGCCAGACGGACGCGTGGTCGACTCCGTCTGGCTCCGGCACGACGCCACGGCAGCCTTCCATTGCACCTGACCTCCGCGGACATCGCCCGGGCAGCCTCTGTACGGGGTGGGCTCCACGCCGGGCGCACCGGACCCTCGGCCGGACACATGCTGCCCAGGGCCGAGCCGAAGGAAGTGCCGCTCGTCGACTCCGCGCGGGCCGACACGACCGCTCACCAGCGCCACCTGACCTGGGCTGCGGCCGAGCCGGTGCGCCGAGGCCGGCCGTCGCGCTACCCGGCGCCGAGGCCGTTCCCGGGCGTGGCGTCGGGCAGGACCCGGAAGCCGGACAGGCCCTCGGGCTCCTCGGCGACGCCCGTGCACCGGTCCACCCGCGCCGCGGGCGGGCCCTCGGCCGCCCAGCGCGCCATGGCGGCGACGTCGTCGGGGTGCCCTTCGAAGACGGCTTCCACGTCTCCGTCGTACAGATTGCGCACCCATCCCGCCACACGCCGTTCCTCGGCGAGCCGACGGCAGGTGTCGCGGTAGAACACGCCCTGCACCCGTCCGCTGACGTGCACGTGCTGCCGGACCGTCATTCCTGTGGCCTCCCGTCGTATTGCGGTTCGCCCTCGCGCGGTTCCCCGCGCCGTGCGGTGATCCGGCGCCGGTCCGGCCAGCGCACGTCGTAGGCCCAGCCGAGTTGCTCGAACCAGCGGATCAGCCGGGCGCCGGCGTCGATCTGGCCGGTCAGCACGCCGTGCCGCGCGCTGGTCGGGTCGGCGTGGTGGAGGTTGTGCCAGGACTCGCCGAGGGACAGCGGGGCCAGCCACCACACGTTGCCCGAGTGGTCCCGGCTGCGGAAGGGCCGGGAACCGGCCGCGTGGCAGATCGAGTTGATGGACCACGTGACGTGGTGGACGAGGCAGACGCGCACCAGCCCGGCCCAGAAGAACGCGGTGAGCGCGCCCTGCCAGGAGCGGGTCAGTACTCCGCCGAGCAACGCCGGCAGGGCGAAGGATGCGAGGACCAGCAGGCCGAAGTGCCGGGAGATCAGCATCAGGGTGCGGTCGCCGACGAGATCGGGCGCGTACCGGCGGGGTGAGGCGTGCTCGGTCTCGAAGAGCCAGCCGAGATGGGCGTGGACCATGCCCTTGGCCAGGGCGCGGGGCGAACGGCCGTACCGCCAGGGCGAGTGCGGGTCCCCCTCGCGGTCGGAGAAGCGGTGGTGCTTGCGGTGGTCGGCCACCCAGAGGAGCAGCGGCCCTTGTACGGCGAGGCTGCCGGCCAGGGCTAGGGCGATCCTGAGGGGTCGTCTTGCCTTGAAGGAGCCGTGGGTGAAGTGCCGGTGGAAGCCCACGGTGATACCGAGCCCGCTGACCAGGTAAAAGGCCACGGCGAGCACGAGGTCCGTGGGTGTCAGTCCGTGCCGCCAGGCCAGCGGCACGGCGGTGAGGAGCGCCAGGAAGGGTACGCCGACGAACACACCGATCACGAGCTGCTCGCCGTTGGGCCAGGACCGGGCTCTGCCCGTCAGAGGGACGGATTCCGGGAACTCCGACACGAGGAAACCCTTTCGGACGGGGGTGCTACCGGGGACGGGTACGGGTCGACGGCGGTGAAGGCGAGCACGGCGTTCTGGCCGCCGAACCCGAACGAATTGCTGAGGGCGGCTCGTATCCGCTGCGGGCGGGGTGCCTTGGTGACGACGTCCAGGTCCATCGCCGGGTCCAGGGTGTCGAGGTTCGCGGTGGGCGGGATCAGCTGGTGGCCGAGGGTGAGCACGGTGCAGGCAGCCTCGATGGCTCCGGCTCCGCCGATGGCGTGCCCGATCGTGCCCTTGACGGCGGTGATCGGCGGCGGCCGACGGAAGACCTGGCGGAGCGCGTTGTACTCGGCCGCGTCGCCCTGCGGGGTCGAGGTGCCGTGCGTGTTGACGTGGTCGATGTCCTCGGGGGCGAGGCCGGCGTCGGCGAGGGCGCCCCGGATGGCACGGGCGGCGCCGTCGCCGCCGGGGTGCGGGGCGGTGAAGTGGTGGGCGTCGCAGGAGGCTCCGAAGCCGGAGAGCAGGGCGGCGGGCCGCGCGGCCCGGGGCCGGGGGTGCTGCGGCCGTTGCAGCGCGAGGTCGGGGGCGGCCGCGCCGGGG
>NZ_JBFAET010000143.1:0-22983 GCF_040642095.1 Streptomyces sp. NPDC020362 | reverse complement strand
CCCCCACCCCCGTCGGCGTACCCGCTCCCGTGTCCGCTCCCCGGCCCCGCCGCCGTACCCCCCTCGCCGCGCTCGCTCTCCTCCTCGCGAAAAAACCAGAAGTCGAGTGATCGTCACCTGGCCGAGCCCCTGATCAGCGCATTTGCTGCCAGTGATCACTGGCGTCGTGTGAGCACTCGGTGAATCCCCGTTACCGACGGGTACCCAAAGCCTTCGCCGCGGCATACCCTGCGCGTCATGACGGACTCGCAGGCCCCGGACATCACCGGCACCAACCCCCTCGCGCCCGCCCCCGAGGGCGCCCGCACCGCCGCCGACGTGGTCACCCCCGAGCTGGTGGCCCAGCTGACCAAGGGCGTCGCCGGCTCCGGCCGTACCGCCAACCACACCCCGTTCACCGGCGAGAAGCTGGCCGACCTGCCCGAGTCCACGCCCGAGGACGTCCTCAAGGCCTTCCAGGCCGCCCGTGCCGCGCAGGCGGTGTGGGAGAGGACGCCGGTGCGGCAGCGGGCCGCCGTGCTGCTCCGCTTCCACGACCTGGTGCTCGCCCGCCAGGCCGAGGTCCTCGACCTCATCCAGCTGGAGACAGGCAAGGCCCGGCTGCACGCGCACGAGGAGGTGCAGGCGGTCGCCGTCGCGGCCCGCCACTACGGCCGCAAGGCCCCCGCCTACCTGCGGCCCAAGCGGCACGCGGGCGCCATGCCGACCCTGACGAAGGTCACCGAACTCCGCCACGCGCGTGGGGTCGTCGGCCAGATCGCTCCCTGGAACTACCCCCTGGAGCTGTCCGTCGGCGACGCGCTGCCCGCCTTCGTCGCCGGCAACGCGGTCGTGATGAAGCCGGACACCGAGACCTGCCTCACGGCTCTGTGGGCGCGGGACCTGCTCATCGAGGCCGGGCTGCCCGCCGATGTCTTCCAGGTCGTGCTCGGCGAGGGCCCGGTCGTGGGCCCGGAGGTCGTCAGGCATGCCGACTACGTCTCCTTCACCGGCTCCACCCGCACCGGCCGCGAGGTCGCCCAGGGCGCCGCCGCCCGCCTGGTCGGCGTCTCCCTCGAACTCGGCGGCAAGAACGCCATGCTGGTGCTCGACGACGCCGACATCGAGAAGGCGGCCGCCGGTGCCGTACGCGCCTGCTTCTCCTCCGCCGGCCAGCTCTGCATCTCCATCGAGCGGCTGTTCGTCCACGAGTCCGTCGCCGACGCCTTCCTGGAGCGCTTCGCCGCCCGCACCAGGTCCATGCGGCTCGGCAACTCCCTCGCCTACGGCGCCGACATGGGCTCGCTGGTCGGGGAACGGCAGCTCAAGACCGTCGAACGGCACGTGGAGGAGGCCGTGGCCAAGGGTGCGAGGGTGGTCGCGGGCGGCGTGGCCCGCCCGGACATCGGCCCGTACTTCTTCGAGCCCACCGTCCTCGACGGCGTCGAGGACTCCATGGCCGTCTGCGAGGAGGAGACCTTCGGGCCGGTCGTGTCGATCTACCGCTTCAAGACCGACGACGAGGCGGTCGAGCGCGCCAACTCTACGCCGTACGGCCTGAACGCCTCCGTGTGGACCAAGGACGCGCGCCGCGGCCGCGACGTCGCCGCCCGGCTGCGCACCGGCACGGTCAACGTCAACGAGGGCTACGCGCCCGCCTACGGCAGCGTCCAGTCACCGATGGGCGGCATGAAGGACTCCGGCCTCGGCCGCCGCCACGGCTCGGAGGGCATCCTCAAGTACACCGAGGCCCAGACGGTGGCCCAGCAGCGGCTGCTGCCCATGGCGCCGTCGCTGGGGATGGACGACGAGAAGTACGCGGCCTTCATGAGCCGCAGTCTCCGCCTCATGAAGGCCTTCCGGTTCAGGTAACCCACCCAGGGGCGCGGGGAACTGCGCAAGAAACCACACACGGCCCGCACGCGAACTCAACGAGGAGACCCCCGTGCCCCAGGATGCTCACGACTACGACGTCCTCGTCATCGGATCCGGCTTCGGCGGCTCGGTGACCGCCCTGCGCCTGACCGAGAAGGGCTACAAGGTAGGCGTCCTGGAAGCCGGCCGCCGATTCGCCCGCGACACGCTCCCGAAGAACTCCTGGGACCTGAAGAACTACCTCTGGGCACCGAAGCTCGGCATGTACGGCATCCAGCGCATCCATCTGCTGGGCAATGTGATGGTGCTGGCGGGTGCAGGTGTCGGCGGTGGCTCGCTCAACTACGCCAACACCCTCTACGTCCCGCCGAAGGCCTTCTTCGACGACCCCCAGTGGCGGGACATCACCGACTGGCAGGAGGAGCTGAAGCCGTACTACGACCAGGCGCAGCGCATGCTCGGCGTACGGCTGAACCCGACCATGACCCCCTCCGACGTGCACCTGAAGGCGGCGGCGCAGCGGATGGGCGTGGGCGACACCTTCCACATGGCGCCGGTCGGGGTGTTCTTCGGGGACGGCGACGACGCCGACGGGACGGCGAAGGCGAAGCCGGGCGGTGAGGTCGCCGACCCGTACTTCGGCGGGGCGGGCCCGTCCCGCAAGGCCTGCACCGAGTGCGGCGAGTGCATGACCGGCTGCCGGCACGGCGCGAAGAACACCCTCAACGAGAACTACCTGTACCTCGCCGAGAAGGCGGGCGCGGTGGTCCACCCCATGACGACGGTCGTGTCCGTCACCGACGACTCGCGGGGCGGGTACGCGGTCGCGACCCTGCCGACGGACCAGAAGAAGAAGGGCAAGGGGCGGCTCTTCACCGCGCGGCGGGTCGTGATCGCGGCCGGTACGTACGGCACCCAGACCCTGCTGCACCGCATGAAGTCCGGCGGCCAGCTGCCCTACGTCTCCGCCCGCCTCGGAGACCTGACCCGGACCAACTCCGAGGCGCTGGTCGGCGCGCAGACGGACAACCGCCGCTACCGCAGGGCCACCGGCGAACCGAAGGCCGACTTCACGCGCGGGGTGGCCATCACGTCCTCCATCCACCCCGACGAGAACACCCACATCGAGCCGGTCCGCTACGGCAAGGGCTCCAACTCGATGGGCGGCCTGTCGATCCTCCAGGTCCCCTACGCCGAGGGCTCCTCGCGCGTCCTGGCCTGGCTGGCGAACGCGGCCCGCCACCCCGTGCTGGTCGCCCGCTCCCTGTCCAACCGGCGCTGGTCGGAGCGGACCATCATCGGCCTGGTCATGCAGTCGCTGGACAACTCGCTGACGACGTACCTCAAGCAGTCGGGGGTCGGCAGGGGGCTGCTCACGGCCCGGCAGGGCCACGGCGCGCCCAACCCCAAGCAGATCAAGTCCGCCTCGGAGGCCGCCTCGGCCCTCGCCACCGAGATCAACGGTTTCGCGGGCAGCAACGTCGGCGAGCTGATGGGCACCCCGCTGACCGCGCACTTCCTGGGCGGCTGCCCCATCGGCGACTCCGCGGAGACGGGCGTGATCGACCCGTACCACCGGCTCTACGGCCACCCCGGCATCTCGGTGGTGGACGGCGCCGCGGTTTCGGCCAACCTGGGTGTGAACCCGTCGCTGACGATCACCGCGCAGGCCGAGCGTGCCATGTCGTACTGGCCGAACAAGGGCGAGGAGGACCCCCGTCCGGCGCCGGGAGCGGCGTACGAGCGGCTGAAGCCGGTGGAACCGCTCAACCCGGTGGTCCCGGCGGACGCCTTCGGCGCACTGAAGCTGCCGTTCCTGGGGATCCCGGCGGTGCCGCCGAAGAAGTAACGGGACCGCCGGGCCGGCTGGGGGAGGAGAGACGGGAAGCGACGGCCGGCCCCGGAAGGGCGGTGGTCGAACCCGGAACGGCAGTGGCCGCACTTGGCAAAGGCAGTGGCCGGCCCCGGAAAGCAGCCGCCGGACTCGGAAAGGCAGCGGCCGGACTCGGAAAGGCAGCGGCCGGACCCGGAAAGGCAGCGGCCGGACCCGGAAAAGCGACGAGTGACCTGCGTCCCCCTCCGAACGCAGGTCACTCGCTTCCTACCGTGGTCTTGATCCGGCAGCAGGTTTGATCAGCGAGGACCCCGGACGGTTGCCTCGCCCCGCCGGATTCCTTTGTGAGGTGTGTCACGCGTATCGCGTGTGGCGGACGTGACGGCCGGGTCGCGACGAGCGCGGCGAAAGGGCCCCGCGGGACTTGAGCCGCGGGGCCCTTCTTTCGTCAGCACCGGCGTCAGGGCGGCGCCGGTGCTCGGGAAGCGGCGCCGGGGGGTTGCGCCGCTGGCTCTGTGGTCTCGACCTCTGACGGACGGGCGGGTGGAGCAATGCCGTTGTCTGCGAGGGGACTCGGGGGCTTCTACGCATCGTGCTGGATGGTGGAGGCATCCGCAACCGTTTGACCCGGCACTGGTGCATTTTTGCAATTTCCGCCGGTCGGCCCCGGGCGTCCCCGGAGCCGACCGTTCTCATGGGTGACCGGGCTGCTGTCCCCTGCCGTCCGGTCACTTCCCTGGAGCGAGGTCCCACGACGTACGGCACGACCCGTACGTCTCACCGCTCCAGCGAGCCACGCGTGGTTCTGTCGGGCCCGCCCCTGGCTGGCACGGACAACCGACTCAACGAAGCGGTGCGCGGGCCGGTCACGCGCCGTACGGGTGAGACCGGTACCGAACTCAGATGCGACCCCGGCACAGCTCCAGCAGGGTCATCGCGAGCGCGGTACCCGGCTTGCCGAGGGCCTCGCGGTAGCGGCCGAGGATCTCCATCTCGCGGGAGAGGTGCACACGACGGCCGCCCGAGGAGATACGGGTCTTCTGCACGACGGTGGAGACGGCCATCCGCTCCTGGATGAGGCCGATGATCCGGTCGTCGAGCGCGTCGATGCGCTCGCGTGCGTCGGCGATGGTCTGCTCCGCGCCGGTGGTCTGCTTCGCGACGGTGGTCTGTTCCGTGCCTGTGGTCTGTTCCGTGCCGGTGGTCTGTCCGTTGCCGGTGGTCGCCGCGGTGGTCGCAGCGGTCGCGGTCGTCATGTCGGGGCTCCTCGGGAGGTGATCGACGGATGCCCCGGAACGACAGTCCCCGGAAAACGACAGGCGCCCCGGGGCCTTGTCGGCCCGGGGCGCCTGGGAAGTCGCTTGGCGTCAGCTCAAGCAGCACGACCATGGCAGCCGGCGGGCCGGTTGCCATAGGTAAAGAAGCGGGTCGTCTGCGTAAGCATGGGCCCAGTATTGCACGGCCCCCACTCCCCGGCCGACCGAGGTTCCAGCCGACCGGGTCGGGTGGTGCGTGGGCGGGGATCGGGGGTCCGGGGGCGGAGCCGCCGGGAGGACGGCAAGGGGTCCGGGCCCAGCCCCGTTAGAATCGGTAGTACAGACCCCCGCCCCACCGCCGGAAGGCACCCCGTGTCATCAGCGACTCCCGCTGCCGCCACCCCCGACACCGTCCTGGTCGTCGACTTCGGCGCGCAGTACGCCCAGCTCATCGCCCGTCGCGTCCGCGAGGCGCGGGTCTACAGCGAGATCGTGCCGAGCACCATGCCGGCCGCCGAGATGCTCGCCAAGAACCCCGCGGCGATCATCCTCTCCGGCGGCCCCTCGTCCGTGTACGAGGAGGGCGCCCCCCGCCTCGGCCGCGAGCTCTTCGAGGCCGGCGTCCCCGTCTTCGGCATGTGCTACGGCTTCCAGCTGATGGCGGAGGTCCTCGGCGGCACCGTCGACAACACCGGCGCCCGCGAGTACGGCCGTACCGACCTGCACGTCTCCCGGACGTCCTCCACCCTCTTCGAGGGCACCCCGGCCGAGCAGCACGTGTGGATGTCGCACGGCGACGCCTGCTCCGCCGCCCCCGAGGGCTTCACCGTCACCGCGTCCACGGACGTCGTCCCGGTCGCCGCCTTCGAGAACGACGAGAAGAAGCTCTACGGCGTCCAGTACCACCCCGAGGTCATGCACTCCACGCACGGCCAGCAGGTGCTGGAGCACTTCCTCTACCGCGGCGCGGGCCTGACCCCGTCCTGGACCACGGGCAACGTGATCGAGGAGCAGGTCGCCGCGATCCGCGAGCAGGTCGGCGACAAGCGCGCGATCTGCGGTCTGTCCGGCGGCGTGGACTCCGCCGTCGCCGCCGCCCTCGTCGCGCGGGCCATCGGCGACCAGCTGACCTGCGTGTACGTCGACCACGGCCTGATGCGCAAGGGCGAGACCGAGCAGGTCGAGAAGGACTTCGTGGCCGCGACCGGCGTCAAGCTGGTCGTCGTGGACGCCGAGGAGCGCTTCCTGACCGCGCTCAAGGGCGTCTCCGAGCCCGAGGAGAAGCGGAAGATCATCGGCCGCGAGTTCATCCGCGTCTTCGAGCAGGCGCAGGCCGAGATCATCGCCGACGAGGGCCCGGCCGTGGAGTTCCTGGTCCAGGGCACCCTGTACCCGGACGTGGTCGAGTCCGGCGGCGGCACCGGCACCGCCAACATCAAGTCGCACCACAACGTCGGCGGCCTCCCCGAGGACCTGGAGTTCAAGCTCATCGAGCCGCTCCGCAAGCTCTTCAAGGACGAGGTCCGCATGGTCGGCCAGGAGCTGGGCCTGCCCGAGGAGATCGTCCAGCGCCAGCCCTTCCCGGGCCCCGGCCTCGGCATCCGGATCGTCGGCGAGGTCACCAAGGAGCGCCTGGACCTGCTCCGGGACGCGGACGCCATCGCCCGCGAGGAGCTCACCGCGGCAGGCCTCGACCGGGACATCTGGCAGTGCCCGGTGGTCCTGCTCGCGGACGTCCGCTCGGTCGGTGTCCAGGGCGACGGCCGCACCTACGGCCACCCGATCGTCCTGCGTCCGGTCTCCTCCGAGGACGCCATGACCGCCGACTGGTCGCGGCTGCCCTACGACGTCCTCGCCCGCATCTCCACCCGGATCACCAACGAGGTCCGGGACGTCAACCGGGTCGTCCTCGACGTCACGTCGAAGCCGCCGGGCACCATCGAGTGGGAGTAGTCCCGCGGCTTTCCAAGGTCATGTCCGCTTGAGAGTGCGCACCGACTCTCCGGGCTTCCAGACCTGGGCGACCAGATACTTCTCGCCCTCGACGTAGGTCCGTACGACCTCCGTCAGCTCGGTGCGGAAGAGGTGGAACGGCTGCGGCGGTTCCACCTCTTTCACGTACGCCCCCTCCACCGCCGTGTCGACGACCTCGAAGGCCCGTCCGGCGACCCGGACGTCCCCGCCGCCCATCCCGGTGTCCTCCCCGGGGTTGGCCTGCAGCGCGAAGCGCGGGTCGCGGAGCAGGTCGAGGGCCTTGAGGGAGTCCGGCATCATGCCGAGCCACAGCTCTCCGTCCAGGAAGCGGACCTCCAGGCCGCTGGTGCGCGGGGAGCCGTCCTTGCGCAGGGTCGCGAGGACGTGATGCCGGTGGGCGCCGAAGCGCTCCTCGGCGATCTCTGCCAGTTCGGGTGCGGCGGTGGTGAAGGCTGCCCAGTTCATGCGTGCCAGTCTCACCGGTAAACCGGACAACGCCTGTCGTGTATTCGCTGCGTACGTCATCTTTACAAAACAGCTCTGCCCTTTTGCGCTGACCGGCGGTAACTTCCGGCCCGTACAGCCATCCCCCCGATGGAGGACCTATGCACGGGCCCACCCCGCCCCTGCCGCTGCCCACCGACCAGCTGCAGTTCGCCATGCCGCCGATGCACGACTCGGTCGAGGACGAACGCCGGCACCGCAAGGAGCGGCTCGCGGGCGCCCTGCGGATCTTCGGGCGCACCGGACTCGAGGACGGGGTGTCCGGGCACATCACCGCGCGCGACCCCGAGTTCACCGACTGCTTCTGGGTCAACCCGTTCGGGATGCCGTTCAAGCACGTCACCGTGAGCGACCTCGTCCTCGCCAACCAGGACGGGCAGGTCGTCGAGGGCCGCTACCACATCAACCAGGCCGCGTTCACCGTGCACGCCCAGGTCCACGCCGCCCGCCCCGACGTCGTCGCCGTCGCCCACTGCCACTCCGTGCACGGCCGGGCCGTCGCCGCGCTCGGCGACCTCATCGACCCCATCACCCAGGAGAGCTGCGCCTTCTACGAGGACGTGGCCCTCTACGACGCCTACACCGGCGTCAACGTCGACGCCGACGAGGGCCGCCGTATCGCCGCCGCGCTCGGTTCCCGCAAGGCGCTCGTGCTGCGCAACCACGGGGCGCTCACCGTCGGCGACTCGGTGGACGCGGCGGCCTGGTGGTTCCTGTCCCTGGAACGGTCCTGCCAGGTGCAGCTGATGGCCAAGGCGGCCGGCCGCCCTGTCCTCATCGACCACAAACTGGCCGTGGCCACCCGCGAACAGCTCGGCGGCGACCTGGTGGCCTGGATCAACTACCAGCCGCTGTGGCAGGACATCAGCCGCAGCGAACCGGACCTGCTCAGCTGAACCTCCTCAGCCGAGCCTCCTCAGCCGAACCACCTCGGCTGAGCCTCCTCAGCCGAACCCCCTGAGCACCACCGCCTTGGCCATCGCGAACTCCTCGTCCGTGAGCACCCCGTCCCGGTGCAGCTCGCCCAGCTCGCGCAACCGGCGCAACAGCGCGTCGTGGTGGTCCGCCCGGTCGTGGCCTGCCCGGTCGTGGTCCGCCCGGTCGCGGTCCGCCTGCGCCGGTACGGCGGCCGGCGGCCGGTCGCGGAACGAGGACGCGGCGCCGACGCGGGCGGAGGGGTGCGGCAGCCGGGCGGTGGCGGCCGCCGCGACCAGCGCGGTCAGCAGATCGCGCCGGACGCTGCCCCACAGGTCGAGGGTGTAGGGGTCCCGCTCGGGCGGCAGCTTGGAGAAAACGGTCTCCCGGGTCACGAACCGCAGGAAGCCGTCCTCGTAGCCGGAGTTGGGCAGCCACTCGACCTGAACCAGTTCGCCGAGGTCGATGATCCGAGAGCCGGTCGCGCGCTTGACCCGGTCGGAGGTGTCGGCCCAGTCGATGCGCACCTGGCTGCCGTCGAAGGAGACCGTACCGTCGGAGGACCGCACCGAGACCGGCACCGGCGGCCCCGGCAGCAGATAGGCCGTCGTGGGTTCCTTGGGGACCTCGTCGAGCAGCAGCGCGCGGCGGATCTCCTCGGCGACGTATTCGGCGACCCCGGAACGGTCCGCGTCCACGGTCAGCCGGTAGGGATCGGCCGCGTCCGGCAGCCGCCCGCCCGTCGCCTGCAGCAGCGGATCCGCGCCCTCCCGCAGCCGCATGCGCAGCCGGCCGTGCCTGCGCTCGGGTTCGTAGCCGACGCCCGAGACCGCTTCGAGGGGTACCGCGATCTCCCCGTACGTCTGCCGGAACAACGGCACCGAGCGGTGGAGCCCGGGGGTGATCCGGATCGTGCTGCCGTCGAACGCCCAGGTGCCGTCCCGCTGGATGATCTCGGCCATGGGGAGATTCTCGCAGCTGGGTCAACACGATGGCCCGGACTTCACCCGCCGTGACCCGGTCCGGCGGACCCGAACCGCTCTGCGTAGGGCACAATTCGCTGTCGTCGCAGGGGAGTTGCACGGCAGCGGGACGGCTCGACCAGCGAGCCGCCGGCCGTGTCTCGGGTCGTGGGGAAGGCGGGCGTCGGGCGTGGCGGTGCAGGAGGCGAGGCAGGGTACGGCAACGGGTGCCACCGGGGCGCACGGAGGCGGCTGCACCTGCGGGGACTGTCCGCACGGGGCCCGTGAGGGACACCGGCGGGCCGTCGCCGCGTTTCTGCGCACGCGCGACGAGTTCGCGGCCGGGCTGGGACTGCCGACGGCCGTGTCGCACTCCGCCTCCGCATCCCGCCAGTGGGTCTCCGAGGAACTGACCCAACAGGCGGAGGAGGTCGCCGAACGCGGGCGCGCCGAGGGCGAGGTGTGGCTGGCCCGTCTGTGGCGGCGCACCCTGTACACGGTGTGGGGTGCGGTCGTCGGCCTGCTGCTCACCGAATCGCTCACCGCCGTCGGCGCGGGCTGGACCAGCGCGCGCACCGCCGGACTGCTCGCCGCGCTCCTCGTCGGGGGCGCGCTGAGCGCCGCCTCCTGGTTCCACCGCGCGCGTGGTGGGGTGCTGGCGCCGGTGATCGGCGAGGACAACCGCCTGTCCACCTCCCGCACGGTGGCGGCCGGCTGGGTGCTGGTCGTGACCTACGCCGTTCTCGTGCTGGCGGGCCGCCTGGCCGCCGCCTCCGAGCACGCCGAACGCGACGCGCTGATCTCCGGTCTCGACCTCGCGCGCGGGGCGGGCGTGGTGACCGTGCTGGCCGTGGTGTGCGGCATCGCCGTGCTGGTCCGCCGGGTGGTCGGCGTGCGCATCCTCGCCCAGCGGCTGCAGAAGGTGCCCGCCCACCGCCCGCGCGCCGCCGACCTGCTGACCGACGACGCCGGCCGGGGTGCCTTCGCCGACCTCCAGTACGTCGTGATCAGCGCCGTCGCCCTGCTGTTCGTCGTCGTACGGCTGGCTCGCCGCCCCGACCAGCTGCCCGACCTGCCCTGGGGACTCGCCGTCGTGGTGCTGATCTCGGCCGCGACCTACCTGGCCGGCAAGTATGCCGAGGGCGGCCGTCCGGTCATCCTCTCCGTGGTCCGGGCCCGTGAGCCCGGAGACCTGGACGGCCCGATCCGCACCGGCGACGACATCGAGATCCGCGGCACCGGCTTCGTGCCGCCCGGGGCCCAGAGCGCCGACCGCCTCTCCCGCATGGTCGTCCGCGTCGGCGCGGTCGACGTCCAGGTCCCCCTGGTCCCCGTCACCGGCGGCTTCCGCAACCCGACGAACACCGTCCTGACCGTGCCGGTACCGGCCGAGGTGGAGCCCGGGGCGGTGGAGGTCCAGGTGGTCACCGCGGCCGGGTTGGCGACCAACCGGTGCATCGTCGAGGTGACGGAGTGAACGCCCCCTGAGGAATCGACCGCTGAGCCACGACGCTCTGTCCGTCACACCGGCCGACCCGCACCGGCCGACCCGCACCGGCAGTCCGCACGAGCGGTGGGGAGCGGCTGGAGAGCGGGCGGCGCTTTCGCTCTTACGGCGAACCGGAATCCGGAAAAAAAATCCGATTGAGGGTTGAACCGGCCCGACCTGTCGTACGTATCGTCGAGTGAGAGGTCTGGCGCGGTGAGCGAGAGGCAGGCTTGAGCGATGACTCACGGCATTCGGACGGACACACACACCTCCCATCTGAACGGCGGCAGCAGCTGGCGGGACACCGCCTCGCGCTACGCCCTCCTTCCGCTCCGCGTCTTCCTGGGCGTCACCTTCATCTACGCAGGCCTGGACAAGATCACCGACAGCGCCTTCATGAAGTCCGGCGGCGCCGGCTCGATCGGCGACACGATGCGCGCGGCCCGTTCCTCCTCCGCCATCCCGGCCCTGGTCGACCTGGCTTTGAAGAGCCCGGTCGGCTTCGGCTACGCCATCGCCTTCGGCGAGCTGGCCGTCGGCATCGGCACCCTGCTCGGTCTGCTCGGCCGCCTGGCCGCCCTCGGCGGCGCACTGATCTCGCTGAGCCTGTGGCTGACCGTGAGCTGGTCCTCCACGCCCTACTACTACGGCAACGACCTCGCCTATCTGATGGCCTGGCTGCCCCTCGTCCTCGCCGGAGCCCCGTACTTCTCGGTGGACGCCGCCCTGCGGGCACGACGACGACAGCGCGGCGGCGGCCACCACTAGCTGGCGAGCCGCCCGGGGCGCCGCGCCCTAACCGCTTCCGGCGCCGCTCCGCCGACGTATGCCCCGCGTCACGGCGGCGGCGGCACCCGCCAGAAAGAGTCCGCCCACCACCAGCGGGACGATCACGAACCAAGGGGTGTCCCACAGGTCGGCCGCGTCTCCGGCGTAGACGATGCCGGCGGCGGTGAAGGCGAGACCGGCGACCAGTCTCCCGGGCTGGAACTCATGACGCAGCACGGCTGACCTCCACCTGTCCGACGCCCACCCGCAGACCGATCTCCAACGTGCCCGCGTCCTTGCCGCCCTTGACCGGGGACAGCGTCACACTCTTGTGCCTGTCCGGCTGCACGTCCACGTCCCTTCTGTTGGCGCCGGGCAACCTGATGTCGCCCACGCCCACGTCGATCTTCATGCGCACCTTCGTGTCCGCCGGGACTATCACCTTCAGCTGCCCCGCACCCACCTCGGCGTCCGTGGCCACCGTCTGTCCACGCGCGGGGTGCACGTGGGTCAGGTCCAGGGTGCCGACGCCGGTACCGAGGTCGTACGCGGGCCGCACGTCCGCCGTCGCGGCCGGCGTCCAGGACGCTTGCTTCCAGTGGGTGGTGATGTCCTTGGGCAGGGCCGTTGCTCCGGCGAGCAGCCCCGCCGTGACCATCGCCAGGAACACCGTCATGGCTCCTGTCCGTCCCAGGAACGCGCTGAGCGCGATGCCCAGCCCGAAGACCGCCAGCGCACAGGCCAGGCCGGTCTGCAGACTGGTGCCCAGCGGGCGGGTGTCCCAGGTGAGCCCGGTGCCCAGGCCCCCGGCCAGCAGGGCGAGCAGGAATATCCAGCCGCCGATCCAGCGCGGACCGCGCGGACCGCGCGGCACGGGGGGCTCGGCGCGTTCGGGGCGCGGG
Source organism: Streptomyces sp. NPDC020362 (assembly GCF_040642095.1). NCBI lineage: Bacteria > Bacillati > Actinomycetota > Actinomycetes > Kitasatosporales > Streptomycetaceae > Streptomyces > Streptomyces sp. NPDC020362. The sequence goes on along the minus strand of NZ_JBFAET010000143.1, from coordinate 10,525 downwards.
GAGCCACCGTGCGTCCAGGGGATGGTGATACCGATGTCGACGGCCGGGACGAGGTCCCGCTCCCGGGCGTCGCCGGGACCCCACAGATACCCGGTGCCCCCGACATGGGTGCCGTCCTTGACGATCGGGTCCCGCCACCACGAGGGGTAGTAGGTGGCGACCGGCGGCGCCTGGGCCTCCGGCGGGGCATCCGCGGCGGCCTGCGCGGCGAGCGGGTCGGGACTGTGGGCGCCGCGGTGCCGCGACCAGTACCCGGCGCCTGCCAGCAGCAGGGAGAGCACCACGGCGAAGGCCAGCACTCCGCCGTTCTTCAGCATGGTGAGGAAGATCCCGCAGCCGACCAGGGCGAACATCACGGCCGCCAGGGCCTGGCCGTCGACCCGTCCCGTCAGCAGCTTGCGGACCTCGTTCTCCTCTTCCTCCTCGTACGGCACGAGGAGCCAGGCGAACCCGTAGAAGAGGAGGCCGAAGCCGCCGGTCGCGGCCAGCACGGCCAGGGTGATCCGGAAGATCACCGGGTCCATCTCGGTCTGCCGCCCGAGCCCGGCGCACACCCCGGCGATCATCTTGTGCCGGCGGTCGCGGCGGAAGCGGTGGGGTGCCTCGAGGGCGTCTCCTTCCTCCGTTCTCCCTTCCGTTCTCTCTTCCGTCACAGTTTTCTCCGTACCGGACGCACCGGCTCTGGTGTTCCGCCGGCCGGTGCCGGCACCCGTGTGCTGTTCACCGGCAGCGGGACCGGTGGCTCCGGGCGCTCCCGTGGCCCCCGTCGTCCCGGTCGTCCCGGTCGTCTCCGCCTTTCCCGTCTTCCCCGTCGCGGCGGGCGCGGCATCCGTCGGTCCGGTGCCCGGGGCCGGGCGCGGGCCGGGGCCGGGTCCCGGACCCGTCGCGGCGTGCTCGTGATCCGTCATGTGTCCATGGTGACGGCCCGGCGGTCGCGACGGCAGCCGGGATGACCCTGGGCGAACCCTGAGATCTGCCCCGAGACGGGGTGGGGAGGTGTTCGAGCCCCGCCCGACAGACCTTTTCGCAGGGGGTGAGGGGCAGGTGAGGGAAGATCAGGGGAGTCTAGGGGGCCGACCCTGATGCCCTGCGCCCGCGGCCATGTGACCATCGATGGCATGCCGGAAGCCGCATCCCTGCCACTAGACGACCCGCAGCCGCCGCGCAAGCTCTACCGCAGCAGCGACGGCCGCTGGCTGGGCGGAGTGGCGCGCGGCCTCGCCGGGCACCTCGGGCTGCCCGTGATCTGGGTCCGGCTCGCCTTCGTCGGCCTGTTCATGGCCAACGGACTCGGAGCGCTGCTGTACGCCGCCTTCTGGTTCTTCGTCCCGCTCGGCGTCGGCGGCGTCGGCGCGCCCAAGCCGCCGTCGCTGGTGGGCACCGAGACCTCGCCGGACGGCCGCCGCAGACTGGTGACCCGCAAACCGGACAAGGGCCAGATCGTCGCCCTGCTCCTCATGGTCATCGTCTCCGTTGTCTTCGTGGGCAGCGTCAATCTGACCAGCGCAGCGAAGGCGTATCTGCTGCCCGCCGTCCTGGTCGCGGCCGGTGTCGCCCTCGTCTGGCGCCAGGCGGACAACGCCCGCCGGGCCCGCTGGGTGGAGGTCGGCAGCCGGCGGCGCACGCTGAGCCTGCTGCGCGCGGGCGTCGGCGTCCTGCTGGTGACGGCCGGTGTCTCGGCCATCTTCGTCATGCAGGGCTCGGCCGCTCACCTCGGCGCCGTCCTCCAGGCCGCCCTCGCCGTCCTCGTCGGCATCACGCTGCTCGCCGGCCCCTATCTGGTCCGTATGACCCAGGACCTGTCCGAGGAGCGCCTGATGCGCATCCGGGCCCAGGAGCGTGCCGAGGTCGCCGCCCACGTCCACGACTCCGTGCTGCACACCCTCACCCTGATCCAGCGCAACGCCGACCACGCGAACGAGGTGCGGCGCCTGGCCCGTGCCCAGGAGCGCGACCTGCGCACCTGGCTGTACAAGCCCGAGGGCACCGGCAAGGAGGAGGCCGACGAGCCGGACACGGTCGCCGAGGCGGTGCGGCGCAACGCCGCCGAGGTCGAGGACAAGCACGGAGTGCCCATCGAGGTCGTCGTGGTCGGTGACTGCCCGCTCGACGACCGGACCGCCGCGCAGATGCAGGCCGCGCGCGAGGCGATGGTGAACGCCGCCAAGTACGGTGGCGAGGGCGGCGCCGTCCAGGTCTATGCCGAGGTCGACGGAACGACGGTCTTCGTGTCCGTCCGTGACCGCGGTCCGGGATTCGACCTCGACTCGATACCCGACGACCGTATGGGCGTTAGAGAATCGATCATCGGCCGCATGGAGCGCAACGGCGGCACGGCCCGGCTGCGGACCGTGCCGGGCGGCGGTACGGAGGTCGAGCTGGAGATGGAGAGGGCGGAGAAGACGTCATGAGCGACGCGACCGAGGCGAGCGGTACGACGGGAGCGGCGGAGGCGGCCGGGGCCGGACCTGCGGCCGGCGGCCCGGGCGGGCGCCATGTGCGCGTGGTGCTCGTCGACGACCACCGCATGTTCCGCACCGGAGTCCAAGCCGAGATCGGGCAGACCGCCCAGACCGGTGTCGAGGTGGTCGGCGAGGCCGCGGACGTCGACCAGGCGGTCACGGTCATCACCGCGACCCGGCCCGAGGTGGTCCTCCTCGACGTGCATCTGCCGGGCGGCGGCGGGGGCGAAGTGCTGCGCCGGTGCGCGGCGTTGATGGCGGACGCCGAGCGACCCGTCCGCTTCCTCGCACTGTCCGTGTCGGACGCGGCCGAGGACGTGATCGGTGTCATCCGCGGCGGCGCCCGTGGCTATGTCACCAAGACCATCACCGGCACCGACCTGGTCGACTCGATCTTCCGCGTGCAGGAGGGCGACGCCGTCTTCTCCCCGCGCCTGGCCGGGTTCGTCCTGGACGCCTTCGCGTCCACCGACGCCCCACCGGTCGACGAGGACCTGGACCGCCTGACCCAGCGCGAGCGCGAGGTGCTGCGGCTGATCGCCCGTGGCTACGCCTACAAGGAGATCGCCAAGCAGCTGTTCATCTCGGTGAAGACGGTCGAGTCCCATGTCTCGGCGGTCCTGCGCAAGCTCCAGCTCTCCAACCGCCATGAGCTGACCCGCTGGGCGACGGCCCGCCGCCTGGTCTGATCCGGTTCCGGCGGCCGCTCTCACGCCACCCGGGTGGCCCCGGCGAACGGCATCAGGTCGACGGGGGCGAGACGGACCGGTGCCGACGGGTTCGGGGCGTGGATCATCTGGCCGTTGCCGACGTAGATGCCGACATGGCTGATGCCGGAGTAGAAGAACACCAGGTCGCCGGGCTGGAGTTCCGAGCGGGAGACGCGTCGGCCCGCGTTGATCTGGGCGTAGGTGGTGCGCGGCAGGGAGATGCCGGCGGAGTGGTAGGCCGCCTGCGCCAGGCCCGAGCAGTCGAAGGCGTTCGGACCGGTCGCGCCCCAGACGTAGGGGCTGCCGAGCTTCTGATAGGCGTAGGCGACAGCCGCCGCCGCCCGGGCGTCGGGGGCGGCGACGGACCCGGCGTGCTCCAGGGCCGCCCGGGCGTCCGAGGCCGACCGCGAGGCGCGGCCCTGTGCGCTGCCGTCGCCGGTGACCTGGGCCCGCTGCGGCCGAGTGAGCCGCGCCAGCAGCCTGCGCGCCTCCGTCAGCTTCGCGGTGATGGTCCGCTTCTGCCGCCGCAGCTCCACCTGCCGCGCCCGCAGCGACGTCACCTCGATGCGGGCGGCGCCGCGCAACTGCTCGATCTCCCGCAGCTGTTCGCGCACCCGGGCCACCGCCCCGGCCTGCCGCTCACCGGCCCGCTCGGCGAGCGCGGCCCCGTCCAGGTAGCGGTCCGGGTCGCTGGACAGCGCGAGCTGCCATGCAGGATCGAACCCTCCTTGGCGGTACTGTGCCGTCGCGTACGAACCCAGTGCGTTCCGGGCCGCGTTGAGGCCTTCCTGTTTGCGGGCGGTCTCGTCCCGCAGCGAGTTCAGGCGCCGCTGGGCCGTGTCCGCCTTCTCCTTCGCCCCGTCGTACTTCTCGGTGGCGGCCTCCGCCTCCTGGTACAGCTTGTCCACCTTGGTCTTCACCTGGGCCGGCGTCAGCTGCGGCTCGGCGTGTCCCGTTCCGTCGAAGGCCGTCGCACTGGCTGCGCCCGCGAGGGCGAGGGTGACGGCCGTGCGGACGGTGTTGCCGCCGAGCGAGCGCTGTCGGGGCTTGCGGTGCGCTGCCACCTGGACCGTCACGTCCTTCCGTAGGGCTTCTGCGACCGAGCGTCGATGCGTCCGGCGGCGGCCCGTACAGGGGGAGCGGGCCGCCGCCGGATCTTTCTCGGGGGTGGTGACCGAGTGCCGCCCTGGCACGGGCGGCGGTGGGGAGCCGGTCACCTGGAGGAGGACGGTAGGCCGGACTGTGACAGCCAGGTAACGCACTGTACGGAACTGGCTGTGACGGATCGCATCGTGACGGTATGTGACAGAACTGTCCGCCTGGAGTCGTCGCCTTCACGCAGCGTGGTGACCGATGTGCGGAATGTGAAACATGCCGGAGCCGCGGGGTGCTATGGGGCGCATATATGCAAGACCGACGCATGCCTGTGGGGGCCCGGTGACCGGAGCCTTCGGGGCCCCTCATTAGGCTCCGGGCTCATGGACGTACTCATCCATCTCTTCGTCGGCCTGCACATCATCGGTATCGCGGCACTGCTCGGCGGTTTCCTCACCCAGATGAAGGCGATGGGCCAGGGCACGGCCCGCTTCGTCCCCGGGATGCTGCACGGCGCGCTCACCATGCTGGTCACCGGTGTGGCCCTGGTCGGCCTCAACCAGGCCGACGACCACCACGTCAACGCCATCAAGATCGGCGTGAAGCTGGCCCTGCTGATCGTGATCCTCGGGCTGGTCTACGTGCAGCGCGACGAGGAGAAGGTCGACAAGCGCCTCTTCGGGCTGGTCGGCCTGCTGACCATGGCGAACATCTTCATCGCCGTGCTGTGGACGTGACGCTCAGCCCGCTCGGCTGAACCCGGGGCGGGCCGCGAGCGCGGCACCGGCCGCGACCACGAGCCACGCCGCCACCGCCACCCACACCAGCACCCGCCCCGGCTCCCTCAGCCATGCGCCTCCGACGGCGGCCACGACCGACAGCGTGGCCGCCGCCGTCATTCCCAACGGGAACACCGTCGCCCACCGCCGCGTGTCGTAGCCCAGCCGCGGCCGGGCCACCTCGGCGGCCAGCAGCACCAGGTACCAGGCCAGGTCCAGCGCGAGCAGCACGACCGTCGCGTCACGCAGCACACCGCGGTCGTCGTCGTTCCACAGATACAGGCGCGCGCTGTCGGCGGACAGCAGCTTCGCCCCGGCCAGTGCCGAGATGGCGAGTGCCCCGCCCGCGATCCACTGGTCCCCGGGCCCTTCGAGGACCTGCCGCAGGTCGAAGTGCGGCAGGGCGATCCCGTAGAGCACCAGGCCCAGCCAGAACAGCACCATCGCGGCGCGCGCGAGCCATGCCGTCGTCGTGGCCGCTGCCAGGGTCGCCGCCAGCACCGCGAGCCCCTGTGTGGCCACACAGCACAGGAACACCGCTCCCGGCATGCGCGACTTCCAGTGCCGTACGACGAGAACGAGCAGCACCGGCCAGAGCAGCGCCGCCAGGGCCAGCGACGCCCCCGCGAGCCGCTGCCAGCCGAACGCCGAGATCCGGGTGCCGAGCACCGTCGTGGCGGCGACGGCGGTGAGCGCGCCCGGGCTCCGGGCCTCGGCGGCCCACCGCTCCCGTTGCCCCAGCAGCCGAACGACGAAGTTCGCGGCGAACGCCACCCAGGCGAGACAGGCCAGCCACAGGAAGACCAGGGAAAGCGTCTCGGTGCCCGTCAGATACAGGCTCACCGACACGATGCCGGTCGCCATGACGGCGGCGCCCGCCGCCGGCGGACGCTCCGCCCACCACGCGCGCAGAGCTGAGATGCCGGCCATGCGCCCGATGCTAGGTATCCGGGCAGCCCGCGGGAGGAGGGCACGCGCGCGTGGGGCTCGAAAAGAGCACGGGACGGGGAAGAATGGGTCAGGAAAAGGATCCGGTCAGACGGGCCGCACCACGCTGTGGACGATCGGTTCGCCCCACTGGTAGACGGGTTCCTCGCGGATGCACCCGCCGGGCGTCGGAGCGTGGATCAACATGCCGTCGCCGGTGCAGAGGCCGACATGGCTGCTGTTGCCGTGGAAGAAGAGCAGGTCACCGGGCCGGGCGTCGGCGAGGGGCACCTGGGTGCCCGCACGGGCCTGGTCGTGGCCGGCGCGCGGGAGGGCGACACCGGCTGCCCTCCAGGCGGCCTGGGTCAGTCCGGAGCAGTCGTAGGAGCCGGGGCCGCTGGCACCGGACACGTACGGCTTGCCGACCTGGGCGCGGGCGAAGGCGACCGCCTTTTCGGCCCGGGTGGCGTACGAGTCGGTGGGGTCGGTGGATGCCGCGCAGGTGGGATCGGCGGACGCCGAGTCGGCGTGACTGGCAGACGCCGAGTCAGTGGGACCGGCGGACGCCGAGTCGACGGTCTCGGTGGTCGGCCAGCCGGTGGGGCCGGTGGGCGCAGAGTCGTTGGGACCGGTGGTCGGCGAGCTGGTGGTCTCGGTGGTCGGCCAGTCGGTGAGTCCGGTGGACGCCGAGCCGGTCTCCTGCCGTGCCGCTGCCCGCTGCCGCACGGGCTCGGCCGTGTGCCGCACGGGCTCGGCCATGTGCCGCACCGGCTCGGCCGTGTGCCGCACGGGCCCGGCCGCCTGTCGTGCCGGCACCCCCTGCCGCAGTGGCTCGGCCGCCTGCCCGGCGGTCTCCTCCCGGGGCCACTGTTCGGCTGCGGCAGGCCGTGCGCGCTCCTCGGCCGTGAGCCGTGACAGCAGTTCACGCGCGGTGACGAGCTTCTTCTGAACGGCCGCCTTGGCCGTCTTCACGTCGTACGGCGCCGCTGCCGCCGTCGCTGTCGGAGCCTGTGTCGGCGCCTCGGGGCCCGCGGTGGTCCGCCCCCGCCCGGCGGCGTCCTTCACACGCGAGGCCAGCCGCTTCATCACCCGGTCCGGGGCGAAGTGGTCCTGCGGATACTCCGCGAGGAGGGCGGTCGTGTCGGGGGCGACGGCGAACGACCCCAGCTCCTCACGAGCCTTGGAGAGCCGGCCCGGGCGCCGGGCGCTCTCCTCGGCCGGGGCGTCCACCCGCCCCCGCTGCCTGCCCGCCGGCTGCTCCTCGGCCGCCGAGTCGGCCCGGCGGTAGAACTCGTCGACCTTCTTCTCGATCTCGGCCAGGCTCGGCCGGCCGTCCGGAGCGGGGGCGGCCTCGGCCGTCTGGGGCAGGACGGCCACGGAGGTGATGGCGGCGGTGGCGAGGTCGGGCGTGCGAACGCCCGGTCCGAGGGTTGTGCCGGGGCGCGGCTTGCGGTGCGACGCCAAGGGAGGCGACTCCTTCCAATGTGCCGCCTACCGGGTTAGCTGTCGGGTTCGGGCGGGTGGTTCGGAAGGGTTGCCCTACGGCTTCGTCCCGGGCGGGAGTCGGCCGATTCACCCCAGGATCGGTGGGTCCCCGGCTCCAGTGGCCGCGTGAAGGCGCACCGGACTCGGCGGAGGCCGCAGCGCTCGGCGACGTTCGCCGGAAGGGGGTCGTGCGGCCTGACGGCAACCTAGCCAACTCGTGTGACTCTTGTGAAGGTTGGTGAGTCATATGTCCGATACATTTCCGTGACCTGAGGCCGTTTTCATACAGGCGTGACAAGGTGCTTTCGCAGCGTGAGGGCCGATCGGCACGGATCGGGACGGTGATCGACTCCCCGGGGCCGTGTCCGATAGCGGGCGCCCGCGGGAGCCGTGTTCCGGGGACTGCGACCGGTTGTCGGTGCGGCGCCCTAGACTCGGAGAGCGATGAGCAGCCTCTTTGACGACAGCTTCCTGGCGGACCTCCAGCCCTCCCGCGGGCGCGAGGAGGAACCCCCGCCGCCGCCCGAGGACGATCACGCTCCGGAGCCGCTTCCGGACGATCTGTTCGGCGGGAAGTTCGACGTACCACCGGACCGGGACGCCTACTACCGCGACGGCGCCCCGCGCCCCGCGATCGACGCGGCGGCGCTCCTGGAGGGGCTGAACGAGAACCAGCGCGCCGCGGTCGTCCACGCCGGCTCCCCGCTGCTCATCGTCGCCGGCGCCGGCTCCGGCAAGACCCGCGTGCTCACCCACCGCATCGCCCATCTGCTCGCCGAGCGGAGCGTGCACCCGGGCCAGATCCTCGCGATCACCTTCACCAACAAGGCCGCGGGCGAGATGAAGGAGCGCGTCGAGCAGCTCGTCGGCCCGCGTGCGCACGCGATGTGGGTCATGACCTTCCACAGCGCCTGCGTGCGGATCCTCAGGCGCGAATCGAAGAAGCTCGGCTTCACGTCGAGTTTCTCCATCTACGACGCCGCCGACAGCAAGCGCCTGATGGCCCTGGTCTGCCGTGACCTGGACCTGGACCCCAAGCGCTTCCCGCCCAAGTCCTTCAGCGCCAAGATCAGCAACCTCAAGAACGAGCTGATCGACGAGGAGGACTTCGCCGCCCAGGCGAACGACGGCTTCGAGAAGACCCTCGCCCAGGCCTACGCGCTCTACCAGTCGCGGCTGCGCGAGGCCAACGCGCTCGACTTCGACGACCTGATCATGACGACGGTCAACCTGCTGCGCGCCTTCCCGGACGTCGCCGAGCACTACCGCCGCCGCTTCCGGCACGTCCTGGTCGACGAGTACCAGGACACCAACCACGCCCAGTACGCGCTGGTGCGTGAGCTGGTCGGCACGGGTGCCCACGACGAGAACGTCCCCCCGAACGCGTACGACCTCCCGCCCGCCGAACTGTGCGTGGTGGGTGACGCGGACCAGTCGATCTACGCCTTCCGGGGCGCGACGATCCGCAACATCCTCCAGTTCGAGGAGGACTACCCGAACGCGACGACGATCCTGCTGGAGCAGAACTACCGCTCCACGCAGACCATCCTGTCCGCCGCAAACGCGGTCATCGAGCGCAACGAGTCCCGCCGCCCGAAGAACCTGTGGACCAACGCCGGCCAGGGCGCCCGGATCACCGGCTACGTCGCCGACACCGAGCACGACGAGGCCCAGTTCGTCGCCGACGAGATAGACCGCCTCACGGACGCGGGCGAGGCCAAGTCCGGTGACGTCGCCGTCTTCTACCGCACCAACGCACAGTCCCGTGTCTTCGAAGAGGTCTTCATCCGAGTAGGCCTGCCCTACAAGGTCGTCGGCGGCGTCCGCTTCTACGAGCGCAAGGAGGTCCGGGACGTCCTGGCCTACCTGCGCGTCCTCGCCAACCCCGAGGACTCGGTGCCGCTGCGCCGCATCCTCAACGTCCCCAAGCGCGGCATCGGCGAGCGCGCGGAGGCGATGATCGACGCCCTCTCCCAGCGCGAGAAGATCAGCTTCCCGCAGGCCCTGAAGCGCGTGGACGAGGCCTACGGCATGGCCGCACGCTCCACCAACGCGGTCAAGCGGTTCAACACGCTGATGGAGGACCTGCGCACCATCGTGGAGTCCGGGGCCGGGCCGGCCACCGTCCTGGAGGCGGTGCTCGAACGCACCGGATACCTGGCCGAGTTGCAGGCCTCCACCGACCCGCAGGACGAGACCCGCATCGAGAACCTCCAGGAACTCGCCGCCGTGGCCCTGGAGTTCGAGCAGGAGCGCGAGGAGGGGGAGCAGGGCACGCTGGCCGACTTCCTGGAGAAGGTCGCCCTGGTCGCCGACTCCGACCAGATCCCCGACGAGGAAGAGGACGGCTCCGGCGTCATCACGCTGATGACCCTGCACACCGCCAAGGGCCTGGAGTTCCCGGTCGTCTTCCTGACCGGCATGGAGGACGGCGTCTTCCCGCACATGCGCGCCCTCGGCCAGACCAAGGAGCTGGAGGAGGAGCGGCGCCTGGCGTACGTCGGCATCACCCGCGCGCGGGATCGGCTGTACCTCACGCGGTCGGCGATGCGCAGCGCCTGGGGCCAGCCGTCGTACAACCCGCCCTCCCGCTTCCTGGAGGAGATCCCGGCCGCCCATGTGGAGTGGAAGCGGACGGGAGCGCCCGCGCCGGTCTCCTCCGGGCCGGCCTCCGGGATCGCGGCCTCGCTGTCCTCGTCCCGCTCGCGCTCGTCGGCGGCGGGTGCGTCCGGGTTCGCCACTCGGCGGGCCTCCGAGAAGCCAGTGGTGTCCCTGGCGGTCGGTGACCGGGTCACCCACGACCAGTTCGGGCTCGGGACGGTCGTCGCGGTGTCGGGCGCGGACGACAAGGCCCAGGCGACGATCGACTTCGGGGACGGCAAGCCGAAGCGGCTGCTGCTGCGGTACGCGCCGGTCGAGAAGCTGTAGACGCAGTGAGCCCCCCCCGGCCGGGGGGGGTCACGGCGTGACAGGGCGCCGGCGCCGTGTGGCCGGGTTAAGGTCGGGGCCAGACCGGGGGGGGGGCGGCCCGCCGGCCGGCGTCCCCCCCCCCCCCGCCCCCGCCCCC